>JAFGVJ010000123.1 GCA_016938055.1 Prolixibacteraceae bacterium | reverse complement strand
TTTGGGCAATTTTGTGTTTTTCGTTCGCTGCGTTGAGATCCAACAGAAATTCGAGGAAATGTTTGAAGGAAATTCTGTTCATATATTGTTGAAATGCTTCGCGTTCTTCATAGGTCATTCCGGATAAGTTATGGTGAATATCCAAAACGGGTTCGATGGATCTTTGGGGGCTTACTACAAAAAGTTCTTCGATCACTCCATGGCTTTCAACGATCTTTTTGAGCTGTTTTCTGAAGTTGAAGAACAAACCATTTTGCGCCCCTTCGAAATAAGTTCCCTCCTTTATTTTCAGTGGCTGATCGAGTACACTGTTGATGACCTGCGGGGGAAAAAGCACCGGGATGGCAGACGAGGCCATCAGGATGTCCGTCAAATCACCATTTTCGTGTTTGGCTGAATTACTTTTTAACCAAACGGTTTTAGTCCTGTTTGTTGAGGAAATCAGGATAGAAGTGTGAAAAGGTAAATCAGAAAGCTATTTTAACAAATCCTGTTTTTTTGATCAGAAAAATATTACAAACGAAACATTATTTAAAGTGTGGTTAAGATGCTTTACCTTTTTACATTTCAGCCCTCAATTGGCAACAACATAGGGTATCTGGAAAAACGATCTTTTCTTCTTTCTTTATTACTTTTGAATTCAACCAATTGATCACAAAATGAAAATCTTTTCCTTTAGCTCAAAAACCCCCTCGACAAGCTCGGGGACCCCATCAATATTTTCGAAAATCTTCTCGACAAGCTCGAAGAGATTTTACCCCGGATGGATAGTAATGGCATTACTGCTTCATCTTTTCCTGAACGGACAAAGCCAGCAAGCAGTAATCAGCGGTGAATATGACATTCCAAACTGTCCCGAATGGGTTCACCATGCCGTGTTTTACCAGATTTACCCACAGACTTACTACGATACCAACGGCGATGGCATTGGCGATTTGAATGGCATCATCGAAAAACTCGACTACATCAAAAGCCTTGGTGTAACGGCACTTTGGCTGAATCCCTTTTTCGAATCGCCCTTCCGCGATGCCGGTTACGACATTTCCGACTATTACAAGGTGGCTCCACGTTACGGGACCAACGACGATGCCCGACGCCTCTTTGACGAAGCGCATAAACGGGGAATCAAGGTCATTTTCGACTGGGTGATCAGTTACTCGTCCATCGATCATCCCTGGTTTGTGGAATCGGCCAAACAGGAGCCCAACCCATATTCCAACTGGTACATCTGGACCGACAATACCTGGGTGAACCCGCCAAAAGCCTACAGCGATGCCTTTATTAAAGGGTATAGTCGCCGTAACGGGCAATTCATGCGAAATTTTTACTGGAGTCAGCCAGCCTTGAATTTTGGATTTGCGCAGCCAACAGCATCCTGGATGTTGCCCATCGACCATCCCGACATTGTGGCCATGAAAGAAGAACTGAAAAATGTGTTGCGTTTCTGGATGGACATGGGCGCCGATGGTTTCCGTGCCGACATGGCCGGCGCTTTGGTCAAAACGGCCAATATAGAGGGCAACGATCAGTTTTTCAAGACCCATGAAAATGGCACCAAACTTTTTTGGCAGGATATCAGAAAGCTGATGGACACCGAATACCCCGGTTCCTTTATGGTGGCTGAATGGTCGGGGCCTCAGGATGCGCTCGACAAGGCCTTTCATGCCGATTTCTTTCACTGGTTTCCGGGTTACAACGATTTGATCCAGAAGGAAAGCTGGCGGATCCTGAACGGCGTTTCCGAAGGGCACAGTTTTTTCGACCGCGAAGGGAAGGGCAACATCCAGGCTTTTCTGGACAGCTACCTGGTTGAATACGAAGCCACCAAAAGCAAGGGTTACATCAACATCCCGCTGGGGAACCACGACAATGCCCGCATCAACGTGAACCGGACCGACAAGGAACTGGAAATGATCTATGCCTTTGGTCTGAGCATACCGGGCGTTCCTTTTGTGTATTATGGGAACGAAATCGGGATGCGCCAGTTGTATGGTTTGCCCAACGTTGAAGGCGCTTATCCGCCTCGTGCAGGTAATCGTACCCCCATGCAATGGGCGCCCGGGAAGAACCTGGGTTTCTCCTCCGGCGATCCTGAAAATCTGTACTTGCCGGTTGATCAGGCAGCCGATGCACCCACCGTTGCTATTCAGGAAGAAGACCCGAATTCACTGCTCAACAAATTTCGTCAGCTGGTACAGTTGAAAAAGAACGAAGCGGCCCTGACTGCTTATGCTGAATTTGTTCCTGTTTATGCAGGCGTCAACCAATATCCTTTTGTTTATGCCAGGGCCAGCGGCAACGAAGTCATTCTGTGTATTTTCAATCCGGCCAATCGTGAGGTGAAAGCTGAATTCCAATTGAACGTGGCAGCAGGGACTTTTAAACTGCTGGCGGGCGATGTGTTGAACATCAGTGTCGATGAGGGGAAATATACAGTAGAAGTACCGGCGGTGAGCTACGCGTTGTACAAACTCGCAAAGTAGTCAAGGTTTGACGCTGTTTTCGGGATAGTCAGGGTTTGACTAATACGGATCAACCTTTGCTTCAACAATTACCCTCAGTCAAGCCCTGACTCACACCCCAAGTTGATTCCTTACATGGTATTCATAAGAAAACAAAAACCCACGTTGGTGGCGTGGGTTCTGTGTGTCAATTATTGGTTTTGTGTGTACCATTGGTAAAGACGCTCGATGCCTTCATCGATTTCAATTTTGTGGTGCCAGCCCAGGGCATGAATCTTTGAAGGGTCAGTGAGTTTTTTCATGGTGCCATCGGGCTTGGAGGTGTTGAACACCAGCTCGCCGCTGAAGCCAACTTTTTCTTTGATCAGTTCGGCTACCTGACGGATACTGACCTCGCGGCCGGTACCAATGTTGATGTGGGTGTTACGGACTTCAGTTGTCATCCCGAGCGAAGTGAGGGATCCCTTCGAAATGGTGGATCCCTCCTCCTTTGTCGTCGGGATGACACCTTTCATCGCTACATCGCTGAAGTTAACATGTTCCATTACATACACGCAGGCTTCGGCCATTTCTTCGCTCCAGAGGAATTCGCGCATGGGGGCACCGGAACCCCAGATTTCGACCCTACAGCCCCCCTCAATCCCCCCCAAGGGGGGAAGGACACCAAAGTGAGATAGTTTGGCGAGTATTGTTTCTTTAGGAGCATCACCGTTGATCCCTTCAATTGGACGAGCGTTCAAGTCCTTTTTAATGACATCCCAGTCGTTGTTCTCCAGACACTTACCCAGGTGGATCTTGCGGATCAGTGCCGGCAACACGTGCGAAGTCTCGAGGTTGAAATTGTCGTTGGGTCCGTAGAGGTTGGTAGGCATTACGCTCAGGAAATTGGTGCCGTACTGCAGGTTGTAACTTTCGCACAGCTTGATGCCGGCAATTTTGGCAATGGCATAGGGCTCGTTGGTGTA
>JAFGVJ010000122.1 GCA_016938055.1 Prolixibacteraceae bacterium | reverse complement strand
TGTAGTTAACCAAAACCAAAATAAATCTAACAAAATGGAAAAAAGAAAAGTAAAGTTTTCGTTGGTATATCGCGATATGTGGCAATCCTCAGGAAAATATCTCCCAAGGGTTGACCAGCTGGTGAAGGTGGCTCCCCACATTGTTGAAATGGGGTGCTTTGCAAGAGTTGAAACCAATGGAGGCGGCTTTGAACAGATCAACCTTCTTTTCGGAGAAAACCCCAATAAAGCCGTCCGTGAATGGACAAAACCGTTCAGGGAAGCCGGCATACAAACCCACATGCTTGATCGTAGCTTGAATGGCTTACGCATGAGCCCTGTTCCGGCCGATGTTCGCCGCTTGATGTACAAGGTGAAAAAAGCCCAGGGGACTGACATTACCCGACCCTTTTGTGGTTTGAATGATCCGAGGAACATTCTCGATTCTATCAAATATGCCAAAGAAGCCGGAATGATTGCCCAGGCAGCACTGAGTCTCACTTATTCGAAGGTACATACTGTTGAGTCGTTTGTGCAATTGGCCGATACCCTGATCAAAGGCGGAGCCGATGAAATCTGTCTGAAAGACATGGCCGGTATTGCCCGCCCGGTTTGGCTTGGCAAAATTGTTCGTGGCATCAAAGAATTGCATCCCGACGTTCCCTTGCAGTACCATTCACATTCAGGACCTGGATTCGCCATGGCTTCGATTCTCGAAGTGTGCCGTGCAGGGGTTGAATACATCGACGTAGCCATGGAACCTCTTTCATGGGGAACTGGCCACATTGACCTGCTGGCCGTTCAAACCATGTTGGATGATGCCGGTTTTGATGTGCCCAAAATCAACATGGATGCCTATATGAAGGTACGCAGCCTGACCCAAAGTTTCATTGACGATTTTCTGGGCTATTACATCGACATTAAAAACCGTTACATGAATTCCCTGCTCATTGGCCCCGGCCTGCCCGGCGGAATGATGGGTTCACTGATGGCCGACCTTGAGTCGAACCTCGATAGCATCAATAAATGGAAAGTGAAAAATAACCAGCCGGAACTGAATCAGGATGAATTGTTGGTAAAGCTTTTCAACGAAGTAGAATATATTTGGCCAATGGTTGGTTATCCGCCACTGGTAACACCATATAGCCAGTACGTGAAAAACCTGGCCATGATGAACGTGATGCAGCTCGAAAAAGGCAAAGAACGCTGGAGCATGATTGCTGATGATATTTGGGACATGTTGATGGGTAAGGGCGGTCGCCTCCCCGGGAAACTGGCACCCGAAATCCTTGCACTGGCTAAACAAAACGGTAAAGTTGAATTCACCGAAAATCCGCAAAGCCTTTACCCCGATGCACTGGACAAATTCCGCAAGGAAATGACCGAAAAGAGATGGGACTTAGGCCCCGACGATGAAGAACTTTTTGAACTGGCCATGCATCCCGAGCAATACCGTCAGTACAAATCGGGCGCAGCCAAAAAAGCTTTTGAAGAAGATTTGATCAAACGGAAAGCCGAAGGTGGCGGATTATTCTCCAAACCTGCCGCTGCTCCGGTTGCCGCAGCACCAGCTGCTGCAGCAGCTATGCCTTCAACCATGAACATCAACGTGAATGGCGAGAATTATCGGGTTACAGTTTCGTATGGCGATGCTTCTGCTGAAGTGTCGGCTGATGCTCCTGTTGCCCAGGTTAAAGCACCTGCAGCTCCTGTTGGTGAAGTCCGTGAAATTCATGCTCCACTCGAAGGGAAATTCTATCTGACTAAAAGCAGTGGCGAAGTACCTGTCAAAGTTGGCGATGTTATCAAAGAAGGTGACCTGATTGGTTACATTGAGGCGATGAAAACCTACAATGCCATCAGGGCTGATAAAGCCGGAAAAGTAGTCAGCATTGCAAAAGCCAATGGCGAAGATGTTGAAGAAGATGAAGTATTAGTAATTGTAGGCTAAACCGTGAATTCCATTTTTCTGACCCTTTTTTAGGTTTTGAAACTTGGAGTTTGGAATTTCATGATTTATGGAAACTTTGAGAGAACTCTATGAAATGACGGCCTTTGGAAGCCTGATCACCAATCCCGGCACCCTTTTGATGCTGGTAATTGGTGGTGTATTGCTTTACCTGGGCATACGTAAACAATATGAACCTTTGCTGCTGGTCCCCATTGCTTTTGGGGTGATCCTGGCCAACCTTCCGGGTGGACAAATGGGCGTTGTTCCGGGCGAAATGATTGAGCTGGAAAACCACCGTTACATGAACCTGTTCGAAATTGCCCATGAGTACGGGATTATGAATTACCTGTATTATTCGTTGATTAAAACAGGCTTATTGCCGCCCATTATTTTTATGGGTGTTGGTGCATTGACCGATTTTGGGCCTATGCTGCGCAATTTGCGGCTGAGCTTGTTTGGGGCTGCTGCACAACTGGGTATTTTCGCGATGTTACTGGTGGCCATAGCTGTTGGTTTTACTCCACAGGAAGCCGGATCGCTGGCCATCATTGGTGGAGCCGACGGACCTACGGCCATCTATACCACCATCAAACTGGCACCTCATTTATTGGGTCCCATTGCCATCGCGGCATATTCATACATGGCCCTGGTACCGGTGATTATTCCCTTTGTGGTAAAGCTGACCTGTTCCGAAAAGGAGCTGAAAATCAATATGAAGGAGATGGATCGTTTGTATCCACCGAAAAACCGGATCAAAAACATACAGGCTGTGAAAATTGCTTTCCCCATTGTATTGGGAATAGTGATTTCATTCTTCGTTCCTTCGGCCGTTCCGCTCTTGGGCATGTTACTGTTCGGAAACCTTGTGAAGGAAATTGGCGCCAATACGCTTCGCTTGAGTGAAGCAGCCAGCGGCCCCATCATGAATGCTGCAACCATTTTCCTCGGATTAACTGTTGGAGCAACCATGACCTCGGAGGTCTTCCTCGATCCTAAAACCATCGGGATCATTGTAGGTGGATTCTTTGCCTTTGCCATTTCGGTTTTTGGAGGCATTACGGCTGTAAAGGTTTACAACCTGTTTGCCAAAAAGAAAATCAACCCTTTGATAGGAGCCACCGGTTTGAGCGCTGTACCTATGGCTTCGCGTGTTGCCAACGAAATAGCATTGAAATACGATACCAAAAACCATGTGTTGCAGTATTGTATGGCCAGTAATATTTCAGGAGTTATTGGTTCGGCAGTAGCCGCAGGAGTTTTAATCTCTTTCTTGCTTTAATGTAAGCATCATTGATAAAAAAACCTCATCGGTCAATCGGTGAGGTTTTTTTTGTCTAGAAATCTTTGGCGCTGATGTTTTTATGCCACTCGTTCACCTTTAGTAGCGCAGCAGAACCATACCACGGGTGAAGTTCCATGCTTAGCCTTCCGGCCTGGATGGCAGGATCGGTGCGGGTGAGGGCTTCGGCTTCTTCAACACTTGTAACATTGAACAGGTAAATTCCCCTGATTTCACCGTCATCGAGGAAGGGACCAGCCACAACCAAGACTCCTTCATTGGCCATTCTCTGAATATTGTCCATATGGGCGCGTTGAAGCGCTACAGCTTCGGTAGAGTCCTGACTGCGGTTAGGGCCTTTCTTCAAAAAAGCCATCACATATTGTTTCATGCCGTATTCATCGGCACCCAGTTCTGTCGCTAATTCGGTGTCTGTTGCCTTGCTTTTTTCAGATGTTTTCGTGTTGCAGGCAGTCAGTAACAAGAGTGGCAGCATCAAAGTGCTCAATGTTTTCATCTTGCAGTTATTTTTATTCAAACATTCCCCGCATCTTCTTAAAGAAATCTTTTTTATCGGCTTGATCCTGGCCGCTTGCCTGGAAGTTGGGTTGCAAATTTAGTTTCTCGAGCAATGATTTTTCTTCGGAACTGAGTTTGGCAGGTACCCAGGCATGGATACGCACCAACAAGTCACCCTTCCCGTATCCGTTGATATCGGGCAGTCCTTTGCCCCTGAGGCGCAGAATTTTTTCGGGCTGAGTCCCTGCATCAATTTTTACCTTCACCTTACTATCTACTGTGGGGATTTCGGCGGTTGTGCCCAAAGCTAACTCCGGAAGGTTGAGAAATAAATTATAGATCAGGTCGTTGTCGTCTCTTATCAGGTCGGGGTGTTCTTCTTCCCGGACCACCAGAATGAGGTCACCGTTGATGCCACCACGGCGGGCAGCATTTCCTTTTCCACTCACCGAAAGCTGCATGTCGTTGGCAACACCGGCCGGGATGTTCAGGGTGATGATTTCGTCATCCTTCACAATGCCTTCGCCATAACATACGGTACATTTGTTGGTGATGATTTTACCTTCACCTCCGCAGGTAGGGCAGGCCGAAGTGGTTTGCATTTGACCCAGGAAAGTGTTTGAAATACGGGTCACCTGGCCAGAACCATGACAGGTTGAACAGGTGGAGAAGGAACCGTCTTTCGCTCCTGAACCGTTACAAGCCTTGCAGGCTACATATTTTTTTACTTTGATTTTCTTCTCAGCTCCTTCGGCAATTTCCTTCAGGGTTAAGCTCACTTTGACTCGCAGGTTTTGTCCGCGGTTTACATGCTGTCCTCTTGAACGACTACTGCCAAAACCACCACCAAAACCACCGCCACCGAAATGCCCGCCAAAGATGTCCCCAAACATGGAGAAAATATCGTCCATGTTCATGTTTTGACCACTGAACCCGGAGGCTCCACCCATACCGGCATGGCCAAATTGATCGTAACGTTGTTTTTTCTCCTGGTTGCTGAGCACTTCGTATGCTTCAGCGGCTTCCTTAAAATTTTCCTCAGCTTGTTTGTCGCCGGGATTTTTGTCGGGATGGTACTGAATGGCCTTTTTTCGGTAGGCTTTTTTGATTTCCTCGGGAGTGGCATTTTTTTCTACTCCCAATATTTCGTAGTAATCGCGTTTGCTCATTTTTATTTGTTTATTCTCCAATAACCACTTTGGCAAAGCGAATCACTTTGTCGTTTAAATAATAACCCTTTTGAACCACATCCACCACTTTCCCTTTCAATGCTTCGTTGGGAGCAGGTATTTTGGTGATGGCTTCGTGCAGGTCTAGATCGAACTCCTTTTCGATGGCTTCAATTTCTTTTACGCCATTTTGCTGGAGAAAATCGTTGAAACGTTTGTATATCAGGTTGACACCTTCGGCAATGGCTGTATTCTCCTGGGCTGTTTCCATCATCTTGATGGCACGATCAAAATCATCGATCACTGGTAAGATGTTGATCAACAGACTTTCACCCCCCGATTTAATCAGGTCCATTTTTTCTTTGAGCGTCCGTTTGCGGTAATTGTCAAATTCAGCTTGCAAACGAAGGTATTTGTCGTCTTTATCGGCGATCAATTGTTCCAGTTCCTGGATTTTTTCGGCCGATTTGTCTTTTCTGTCTTTTCTGGATGATTTTTCGTTCACATGATCATCCACTTTTTCTTCCGTTTCAGTCTTTTTGCCGTTGATTTCTTCAGCGTTGTTTTCCATTTTCTGGTTTTTATGCTTCTGTGTCATTTCTGTTTCCTTTTTTAAACTGCGCCACGAAAGTACAAATTATCTGCCAATTGACTTATCCGGACATATTGGCATTGCTCTTTTATCTTTCACAAAAAAAAGAGTTACCCTTGGGCAACTCCTGATTGATGGCGGGTAAACGCTATTTTATCAAATCGTTCAATGCTTTTTCCAACATGGGGCCACGCAGGTTTTTAGCGATGATGACCCCGTTCCCGTCGATCAGAAAATTGGACGGGATGCTGTTCACCTTGTAAACGCCTGCATATTTGGCATACCAGCCTTTCAAATCGCTAACATGGTAGTCCCATACCAGTTTGTCTTGTTGAATGGCACTCTCCCAGCGTGATTTATCCTGATCGAGTGATACACTGTAAATGGTAAATCCTTTACCGTTCTTAAATTCCTGGTTTTTAAATTTGTTGTAGGCTGCTACCAGGGCTGGATTTTCCCTGCGACACGGACCGCACCACGAAGCCCAGAAATCAATCAACACCATTTTGCCCTGAAGGTCTGACAAATTGATTATTTCACCACTCACCCCTTTTTCAGCAATGTTGGGTGCCTTGTTTCCTACATTCAAACCAACAGGAGTCTGAGCGCTGCTGTTCAGCCCCAGAAAGGCCGTTAAAATCACGATCACTATCAAATATTGTCTCATTCACTTAATTTTTGTTGTAAAGATAAAATCTGTTTTGAAAATCCGGCATTGTCCCCCTTCTTTCTCTATTCTTCTTATTAACATGTAATCATGTTGATGGTTCTTCGGTTTCAAACTTTTTTTTGTATTTGATCAGCAATGAGTCCTTTATGATCAGGAAGAAAACAATGAAACCGAAAATTTGCAAGCCCACAAAAAGTCCCATGGAGCGGGCCTTTGATTCGCTGATGTTGTAGAGCAACAAGGGGAAAAAAATTTGCAGGAAATAAAGGATGGTGAAATTGAAGGCCAGAAAACCAAGAGCTGTTTTTTTCTTGATTTTTCGGTCAACAAAGAGGGAAAACTGCCAGGCCAACAGCAACACCACAGGTAAGCAGTATTCCAGGGCAATCTTGTTCGATTTGTCGGGATACTGAAGAAAGAGCATGGTTTTATTTTCTTTCTCAAAGTGTTTGTATTCCACTTTATCGATGGCCGAAACACTGGCCGTTATTTTCGAAATTCCGGTACTGATCAGCTTGGCATACACTTTTTCACCACCCGAAATCCAAAGCATGTAAAACAGGATGCTGCCCAAAATGAATACGAGGTAGCGTGGTGATTTTTTCATAGTGTATGCTTTTCGCTGTTTAAATGGTCCGATGTAATGTTAACCTCAGGAACCCTTCGCCCGGATTTTCTGATCCTTTGATTGGCCAGCTCCCATAGTCCCCAGAGCATGATCACCAGCAAGATGTTCCAAATGTAATCGTGCATCAGGTTAAAAATTTCGGGATAATGTTTCCCAAGCACACCCAGCATGATGATGCGCAGGGAATTCACCAGTGCGAGTGTGGCAAACAGCAGCATCCCAATCCATAATTTTTGTTGCCTGGTCCATGCCGAGAAAATGACCAGTGAAATCATGGCCAGATAAGCATGATATGCCGAACACTCCAGTTCTATCATCAGGGAATAATTGCTGATCAGGATAGATTTGTAGTAAACCTCAAGGGTGGTGACCATGGTGAGCCCGTTGCCCAGGATTTCAGCCTCGATGAACATGAGTTTAGCCAAACCATAGGTGAGGTAGGTGGTAAAATCAATGAAAGCCATGGAAAACCATCGCTGGTAGGT
>JAFGVJ010000121.1 GCA_016938055.1 Prolixibacteraceae bacterium | reverse complement strand
GCCCGAACCACCTCCCAGAAGCTCGAAATGCGGGGCGAAAAAATCAACATCGGGAGCATTGGCAAATCGGTCAAGGAAGAATTTTCAGAAATGAAAGACAACTTCGACCAGTTTAAACAATCGAAAGAATATCAAAAAGGCAAGGAATATGCCCGAAAAGCCGGGCAGGGTGTCCAGTATGCCGGCAAAGAAACAGCCAATGTATTTGTGAAAATTTTTGGAGCCATCTTCTTTTTTATCGGGATGATATCGTTGGTTGGACTCATCATCGGGATGGCAAGTACCTCGCGCATGCTGGGCTTCTTGCCAGAATTCATACCAGGCGGCACTCCAGGCATTCTGTTCAACCATTTATACAGCAGCAGTTTGGCTACTACCCTGCTCATTGCCATTTTTCTGATTGCAGGCATCCCTTTGCTACTGTTGATATACGCCGGCTCAAAAATGTTGTTCAACTATGTATCCAACAGCCGGAACATCGTTTTATCATCGCTGGGTGTTTGGATCATCGGCCTCATTGTTGCTGTAGCCAGTGTACTTGGTGCCATTGATGTGTTTAGCTCCGAAGCTTCGTTCAACGAAAAAGTCCCTTTGACCACCAGCACCGACACCCTCTATCTGAGTATTGATCAACAGGCCTTTGCCGAAATGACTGATACCCGCTATGAATTTAACAACATCATGGTGATGATGAAGGGTGATGATGAAGTGTTGGTTTCTCGTCCGAGAATCAACATAGAACCTACCAACGAATCCAACATGGTGCTGAAAATCAAAAAATCATCGAAAGGCAACAATTACCGCGAGGCCAAAAGCAATGCCGAAGCCATTCACTTTAGCTATGTACAAAATGATACCTTGCTCCTGTTCCATCCCTATTTCACCCTTGCTGACCCGGGCAAATGGCGCTCACAAAAAGTGATGGTCACCTTGTATCTCCCTGTAGGAAAAACAGTGTATTTAAACGAACAACTGCTTCCGGTGATCTACGACATTGAAAATACCTCCAATACCTGGGATGGCGACATGGTTGGAAAATATTGGACCATGCAAGCCGAAGGGCTCACCTGTAATCAAATCTCTAAAACTGAATAAAATGAACCTATTGTATAAACTGGGCATTATGCTGGCCATGCTGCTGGCGTCCGTTACCGGAAAAGCCCAAAGCCAGTCCGACAAGATTTATGAGATGTTCACCGGAAAAGAAGGGGTTTCTTCCATCAGTTTCTCAAAATCGGCCATCAAACCTTTTGAAATTTACCTCGATGACAAAACCAAAAAGGTCCTTTATAGTATGGAGAAAATTCGTTTTCTCCACTACAACGGGAAGAAAGGAAAACTTTCGGCACTCAATGTTTTCGGCCGGGTGAAAAGCGAATTGAACGGTGTTGATTATTTTGAAATCGATCAACATGAAATCAGTACCGAGCACAGTGACTTTTCAGAATTCGATCAGATTGCCCTGTACGGCAGGGGAAACCGATACGAAATGGATGAATTTCACGTAGTCATTTTCGAAGATGAAACCAGTATACTGCTTTCGTTTTACGGCCCCATCACGGTTGAAGATTTGAAAGAACTGGGAAATTTCACCCACTCAACACAACACATTATTATTCAATAAACGAAGAAGAATTTCCGTAAAAAAAGAGGCTGTCTAAAAAGTCCTCAGTGTTAATCCTGGTGTGACGCTGTGCATTTTCTAAATAATTGTTACACAAAGTTTCACGGAGTAGTCACAGAGATTTCACAGAGAGAAAAAAAGGATGTTTTCAAGACTTTTTAGACAGCCCCTTTGTTATTTTCCCGGGCTTTCTATCTTTACAAAAAATTTGTCGCATGCCGGTAATCATACTTTTTATTGTTGGATTGGTAAGAACCTTGTTGTTTGTTGCCATCATTTTTTTTGCCATCCGCTGGTTGTCACGCCTGTTTTATCAAGGCTACAATCAAACTACAACAAAACAGCAGGAAACTCCCCGCAAAGGTGAAACTACCATCCGTTTCAACGAAAAAGGGAAAAAAATTGTGGACAAGAACCAGGGAGAATACATCGACTTTGAAGAAGTCGATTAAGGACTTGGAAATCTTTATCTGAGATTTTACTTGATTTTCATTTGAAAGATTTATATTTGCAGCAGTTAATTGTGGAAAAATTTGTGAATGATTGCAACCACAGAAAAAAATGCTAAAGCGTTCGTGCTTCATCCGATTGCTCATCTTTTTCACACAAATTCCACTCAGTTTATTATTTAAAAAATAATTGATTATGAGTTATTTATTTACCTCTGAATCGGTATCAGAAGGGCATCCCGACAAGGTAGCCGATCAGATTTCAGATGCCATTCTGGATAAAATCCTGGCCTTTGATCCGGACTCAAAAGTAGCCTGCGAAACGCTGGTAACAACTGGTCAGGTAGTGCTGGCCGGCGAAATCAAAACCACCACTTACATCGATGTTCAGGAGATTGCCCGTGAAGTGATCAACCGCATTGGTTACACCAAAGCTGAATACCGTTTCGACGGCGATTCGTGCGGGGTGTTTTCAGCCATTCACGAACAAAGTCCCGATATCAACCGGGGTGTTGTACGCCAGGATCCCATGGAACAAGGCGCCGGCGACCAGGGTATGATGTTTGGTTATGCTTGTAGCGAAACCGATAATTTTATGCCACTTTCACTCGAATTGTCGCACAAGCTGTTGATGGAGCTGGCGGCCATTCGCCGCGAAGAAAAGGTCATGACCTACCTTCGCCCCGATTCAAAATCACAGGTAACCATTGAATACGACGAAAACGGTACACCCATCCGCATCGATACCATTGTGGTTTCAACCCAACACGACGATTTTGGCGTTCCGGCCAATCAGAGCACCGAGGCACGGTTGAAAGCCGATGAGGTCATGCTGGAAAAAATCAAAGCCGATGTCATCAACATCCTGATTCCAAGAGTCAAAGCTACATTGCCCGAGCGGGTAAAAGCCCTCTTCAACGATCAAATTACCTACCATGTGAACCCTACCGGGAAATTCGTCATTGGCGGACCTCACGGAGATACCGGTCTCACCGGCCGTAAAATCATTGTCGATACCTATGGCGGAAAAGGTGCACATGGCGGTGGTGCTTTCAGCGGAAAAGACCCTTCGAAAGTAGACCGCTCGGCAGCCTATGCCAGCAGGCACATCGCCAAAAACCTGGTGGCTGCAGGAGTAGCCGATGAAGTTTTGGTTCAGGTATCCTACGCCATTGGTGTGGCAAAACCCATGAACATTTTCGTCAATACTTACGGAAAATCTCATGTCGGCCTGAGTGATTCCGACATTGCCAAAAAAGTGGAGCAACTCTTCGACATGCGCCCAAAGGCCATTGAAGAAAGGCTGAAGCTGCGCAACCCTATTTATGAGGAAACAGCAGCTTACGGACACATGGGGCGTAAACCTCAAACCATTGTCAAAAGAATCACTTCGCCCTATTACGAAACCCTTGAAAAAGAGGTAGAACTCTTTACCTGGGAAAAACTGGATTATGTAGAAAAAGTAAAAGCCACTTTCGGGCTTTAAGCTTTATAGTATCGTCAAACGTCGTTGTTCTGCTGAATCATGGTCCCTTGCGGGTACTGATCGCGGGCAACGACGTTTTTATTTTTTAGCACAATCGGCCAGGTACATTTGACCAATGTTGCTGATGGTCTCTCCAATGGGCCGATAACGAAATGCAAATTCCGACACAATTCTTCCGCCGTTAAACAATTGCATCTTCGAAGCATTGCTTACACTTTCGCGCGTGATCATGGGTTTTTTCCCGGTAAGCTTTCCTGCCAGCCAGGCTGCCCGCCATGCAATACCTAATAAGTATTTTCGGGCAAGCAATTTGGGCGCTTGTACCTGTAACGATTCGGCAATCAATGTAAATGCCTTTTGGTACGAAAGGTTTTCGGCATTGATTAAAAATCGCTTGTGCATGGCTGCCTGAAAATTTTCGGGACTGATCAGGGTCAGGATGGCCAGGGAAACATCCCTTACATCGACAAAGCCTGTTCCTCCTTCGGGATAAAAAGCCATGCCCTTGTATAGGTTGTTGAAAAACGCCGGGCTTCCTCCGGCCTTCCATTCACCGGGGCCCAAAATAACCGAAGGATTCACTATGACCGCGTTCAAACCTTCGTTGATACCGCGCCAGATTTCCATCTCGGAATGAAATTTACTGATGGCATAAGCCGAATGCTTCTGTTCGGGAATCCAGGTACTTTCTTCATCAATCATAGCACCGTTTTCTTCCTTTCCCAGGGCAGCGATGGAACTGATGTGGCAAATATTTTTCACCCCTTTGAACAGGCAGGCATTGACCAAATTAGCGGTTCCGTTAATGTTAATCTCCAACATGGCTTTTTCATCGTCGCGATGAAAGGACACCATGGCTGCCGAGTGAATGACCATGTCCACTCCTTCGAGTGCATCGCAAAGACTTTGATAGTCGAGAACATCGGCTTCGATCCACTCCACCAGGTTTGTAAGTTCACCGGGATTCTGGCAATAAAACCCAATGTTTTTTTTAAACTGATCGATCCGTTTCGACTGACGGTAGATGGCTTTCACACGATCGCCCTGCTTTAGCAAGTCGAAAACAATGCGGGCTCCCAACATGCCGGTGGCACCGGTCACCAAAAAGGTACGTGTTTCGGTATTCAAATTCATTCGTTTTTATTCCAGGGGGTGACGGCCTTGGCTCCAAATTCCTTGGCGTGCATTTGTACTATTTTCATCTTAAAAACACCAACATTCCTCACTGCAGGGGCATTGAACTCGAAGCGTTGATTGCTGTACTGGGCCATGAAAATGTGGAGGATTTTTACTTTTTCGTCGTAATCATCAACAAATTCAATGTTCCCCGTGGCAATGACTGATTTTGATTTTACCCGCCAGCTACAGGCAACCAGTTCGTCCTGATATTTCAGCTCGTCGCCCTGCACAAAGGTGATGCAGGCTTTCGGGTTTTGTTTCATGATGTCCCACTTCAGCCCAAATTGTCCCGAATGCAGGTAAATGGTATCATTTTCGTAACCAAAATTCATGGGAAGAACATAGGGTTGGTTTTCAGCATCGCTCAATCCCAGGTAACAGGTGCGGCACGACCTGATGATGGCTTCAATTTTCTGCTGTTCGTCAATGAAAAGGGTTCGCATATTTATGATGTTATGGCCCTCCGGCCTAGTTTCTTCGACAATTCTTTTTCTACTCTTTTCAGGTTGGTGATGACGGCCTGGTATTCCAGTATCTTTTCCATATCGGAAGAACTGAGCCCCGATATTTTGCCCATCAAGGCTGAAATCAGCAATTTTACATGACGCAATTTATACTCTTCGATCAATTTAGGAACAATCACAAACAGGATTTCATGTTCGTCTTCAACAAAAGCTCCCTTGCGCTTCCAGATTACACTTTCGATGTGCTTATCGACTAAAAGTCCACTGACCAGGCTACTTACCTGAGTATTTTCATGCTGAACAAAATGCCGTTCGGGGTTGAACAATGATTCATGCTCATGTTCTCTGAGTTCATCAAAAATGAGCTGAATAACCGGATCGACCGATGACAGGTTGTCGGCTTCGAGCTCCGAAAGCACATAGCTTCCCACCTTCACCATTTCCTCCTGTCCTGTTTCCTCGTTTTCAACCTTGAAAAGGTCATTGTTGAAATACCTTAACATGATCCGTAACAGCGCCTTTTCTTCGGTAACACACGGATTGGCAGCGAGTGGCACACTTACCGGTCGTTGCGAACTTTGCGTGCTTTCGCGAAGAGCTTCGCGCTTTTCACGTACAATCTGTTCTTCGGTGATTTTGTACTTGATTTTTCGGACTTCGGTATACAGAATGTCCTCGGCCACATCGAGCATCTTGCTGCATTCCTTGATGTATACCGAACGGGTGATGTTATCGGGGATCACTGCGATGGATTTCACCACATCGATGATCAGGCGTGCTTTGACCACCGGGTCGTTTTCACTTTCGTTCAGCAGCATCCGGGTTTTGAAACGGATAAAATCGGTTTCGTGCGCATTGATGTAGGCCAGCAAGTCAGTAGCACTCATCGATCGGGCGAAGGAATCAGGGTCCTCGCCATCGGGCAAGGGCACCACTTTCACGTTCACACCTTCTTCCAGTACCATATCGATGCCCCTGAGCGAGGCTTTGATGCCTGCCTGGTCGCCGTCGTAGATGATGGTGATGTTGCTGGTAAAACGTTTAATGAGCCTGATTTGCTCCACGGTCAGTGAGGTTCCCGACGAAGCCACCACGTTTTCGATACCCGCCTGATGCATGGAAAGCACATCGGTGTAGCCTTCAACCAGGTAACATTTATCGCTGCGCGAAATGGCATTCTTGGCGTAAAAAATCCCGTAAAGCACTTTGCTTTTATGGTAGATTTCCGATTCGGGGGAGTTCAGGTATTTCGCTTGTTTGGGATCGCTCACCAGAATACGTCCGCCAAATGCAATGACGCGACCGGCCAGGTTGTGAAAAGGAAAGATGACGCGCCCGGCAAAACGGTCGCGGATCCAGTCATCGCGCTTGATGCTGAGGCCGGTTTCTTCCAAAAACTCCATGCGATAACCCTGTTTGAGCGCTGCCCTGGTAAACTGGTCTTTGTGATCGGGGCAAAAGCCCAGCTGGAATTTGCGGATGATGTCGTCGCGCATGCCACGTTCACGAAAATAACTGAGACCGATGTTACGGCCTTCGGGTTCGTTCAACAGGTAATTGGAGAAGTAATCGCGTGCAAAATCCGAAACGATGAGCATGCTCTCACGACGGTTCCTTTGCTCGGCATCGGCCGGATCTTCCTCCTTCTCAACAATTTCGACATGAAACTTTTTGGCCAGGTAGCGGAGGGCATCCACATAGCTGAGGTGCTCATGCTCCATGATGAAGTTCACCGAACCTCCACCTTTGCCACAGCCAAAGCATTTGTAAATTTGTTTGGCCGGCGAAACGGTAAAGGAGGGGGTTTTCTCGTTGTGAAAGGGACAATTTCCCAGGTAGTTGACACCACGGCGCTTGAGTACTACGAAGTCCTGCACCGTTTCCACGATGTCGGCAGCATCCATGATTCGTTCAATGGTTCCCTGGTCAATCATGAAAGCAAATGTAGTGATTTCAATCATTAGATTGGCCTCGGAAAAGTTGATATAGGGAAAAATCGGAAGCCTTTTCCCCATCAAAAGCGGCTTGCCTCTACCTTAGATTTTGGACGCTGTTTTCGCCAAAGAAGCGTTATTTGTTGGTTAAGGACCGAATCAAGGCTACCTCTTCGGCACGATAGGGACTTCCATCTTTTCTGAGAATATCGTGAAACCAGGTTTCGGGTTCACTGCCATCGGGGATAGGAGTATCCCAGGCATAGATGGTATTGGTTTTCCCCGATACAAAGCCCCAGTTGATGGCGCCAATGTTTTGCTTTTGAAGTTCGGGCATTACATCCTGAAAGGTACTTCCAAATTTACGGGCCATGTATTCGGTACAGATCAATGGCCTGCCATAAGCACTCAAAGTGTCAATGGCTGCCTGATGGTATTCCATGGAGCTGTAATTGTGGTAGGTGATGATGTCGCTGTTTTCAACCTGAAATTTGTTCAGGTCAGACAGTGAAAGGTTCCAAACCCCAACACTGAGCGGCTGAACAGGATTGACTGCCCTTCCCCATTCAAAAGCTTTTTGCAGGAGGTGCATCGATGCATTTCCATAGCCGCTGTTACCGGGTTCGTTGTATAAATCCCAAAGTAAAATTCGTTCATCGTTTTTGAAATGGCTCATCACATCTTTGAAGTATGCTTCCAGCGCTACAATGATTGCCGGGTCCTTGTGAATGGCAGCTCCGGGATCCTGCACCCAACCCGAATTGTGGGTTCCGGTTTTTGGTTCGGGCTGTTTACCCACTGCGTATTCGGCATTCCAGCAATCGTCGAAGAAAACAAAAATGATTTTGATGCTGTGGCTATGAGCAATTGCCAGAAACTGATCCAGGCGTTTTTTGAAACCTTCGGGATCGGCGCCCCAGGCGGCATGGTGCAAATAAACCCGCATGGCATTCAAACCCAGGTCCTCGGCCCAGCCAAGCTCTCTGTCGATGGTTTCAGGATCGAACGTTTCGGCCTGAAACATTTCCAGTTGATTGATGGCGGTGCTGGGTTGAAAATTGCAGCCACGGATCCATTTTTGTTTTGCAGACCATTCAATGGCCTTTTCGATGCTCCAGCGTTCACCTGTTTCATTTTCTGAAGTGTTAGGTTTATTAGGGTTAAAACAAGAGGCTAGCAGTAAACTGACGATGATAATACTGATTTGATTTTTCATTAGAATTTGTTTTTGGTTTAAAGTTAGTCGAAAATCATGATATCATTATTGAACTTGTCAGGATAGAATTGATTCAGCTGTTAAAGTCATAACCAAACAAAGGGTTGTAAACCGAATAATCTTTTAGAACAAACATTCCTTTTTCAGGTATAGTACAAGCCAGGACGCATTTGACGTTCCCGTTAAAGAGTGGGTATACTTTGTTGAAATTTAACTTATCAGGGTTTGTTCGTTCACTGTGCTTTGCTTCAATCAGAAAGACTTCACTATCCTTTTCAAGAATAAAATCAATTTCAACCCCATTTTGATCCCTGTAATAAAATACATTTTTACCTGGTTGAAAATTGTATTTTACCAATTCTGTCAGAACAAAATTCTCCCAAATGTTTCCAATGTATAGCGATTTTTCAAGTGCCTCCGGCGAATGAATGTTCAGCAAATTGGTAAGCAAACCATTATCACAGAAATAAACCTTTGGCGATTTAATAAGCCTTTTCCCCAGATTTTTATAAAAGGGAGGCAAGAGAATGACAATGCCAGAAGTTTCCAAAACAGTTACCCACGATTTGATGGTGTTAACAGCAACCCCAACATCTTTTGCAAGCTCTGAGTAATTTAACAATTGACCAGTTCTAAGTGCGAGTAGGGAAACAAACCTTCTGAAATCGTGCAAACTGTTTACATTGATCAGCTGCTTTAAATCGCGTTCGAGATAGGTTTGGATATAATCTTCGTAATAATCGCGGATGCTAAGGTTTTTTGCCCAAATCTCGGGAAAGCCGCCTTTCCATAATAAATCTTTCTGCTTGCTTAATATGCCAGCATCGTTTAGTTCTTTAGCGCTAAGCGTTCCCATTTGAATAATTCTTATCCGACCAGCCAATGATTCACTTACTGCACCCATTAATGCAAATTGTTGGCTACCGGTTAGAATCCATTTTCCATAATTGTCCCTGTCGTTATCCACCCTCACTTTTAGTTCTCTAAAAAGCGAAGGTGCATATTGAACCTCATCAATAATAACTTGATTATTAAAACGGTCGAGAAATTGTGAAGGATTTTCATCAGCCTCTCTGGCATAGATGACCTTATCTAAAGTAATGTATTCCGCATCAGGAAAGAGCTTCAACAACAATGAACTTTTCCCTGCTTGACGTAAGCCTGTTAATAAAACAACGGGCCGACTTTTTATAGCATCCAGTATTTTTTGGGTATGCAATCTTTCAATCCACATCAATACAATTTTTCGAGGTGGAAATTAAGGATTCCAAGCGTCAATTGCAAATTATCTTAATATCGATTGCAAATTATCTTAATCTCGATTGCAAATTATCTTAGTAATTAAATGATGGATGCTATGTAAAACCTGTCACAAAATGATAAATCTTTGTGGTTTCTGTATTTAATTGATTGTATAAAAAAAGCCCCGCGTTTTGCGGAGCTCTCTTGTTGTCCCACTAGGGCTCGAACCTAGACTCTTCTGAACCAAAATCAGACGTGTTGCCAGTTACACCATGGGACAATGCCATCCTTCATTTGAAGACGGGTGCAAATTTATAAAAAAATTCAAATGAGCAAGGTAAATTCAAAAATAATTTCAGCGTATTTGGTACCATTACTCCATGATTTGCAAAAGTGTTTAGAACCATTTCAGATACCTGATTTTTTCAAAGGGATTTTTGGTAATTAAGAAATTTCGTTTACTTTTGTCGCCACAAAAACACCAGAATGGTGCCATAGCTCAGTAGGTAGAGCAACGGACTGAAAATCCGTGTGTCCCCGGTTCGATTCCTGGTGGCACCACAAAGCGTTAAATTTGGAAGAGAGGAGCAGCATTGCTCTTCTCTTTTTTGCTATGGAAGTAGTTGTTTATATGTACAGTCCTTCGACAGGCCGATTTTTCCAAAGCAGGCAACAGCAATTATTCTATCTGTACATGCTCTCCGTGGTGTTCTGCCTTACATGATAAAAAAAGAGGTGCCCTGCTGGACACCTCTGCTATGTTAAAAGTAGAAAATACTTCGTGTATTGCGGTTGGTTTTAAATTTACCCCGGCGAATCACCTTGATGATGGACCGGCGGTTGATGGAATGTTCTTCTTCGATGCATTCCACGCCATCGTCGCAATGGTTCAGCAACTGCGTTTCACCAAAGCCTGTATATTCAATGGCCAGCGGATCGATTCCCATGGAAACCAGGTAATCGTAGGCCGATTTGGCCCGCATTTTAGAAAGGCGCAGGTTGTATTCATCACTTCCTTTGGAGTCGGTATGTGATTCGACCTTGATTTCCAGATCGGGATGTTGATGAATGAGGTCAATGACCTTGTTCAAAATCAATTTTGCTTCATCAAGGATTTTGTCACTGTCAAAACCATAGTTGATGTGTTCTATCTGAATGATCTGTAGTTCATTCCCCCCCACCATTTCGAGGCTGAGTGGTTCGAGCTGATCAGGTTCAGCCATCAGATCGAAATTCATTTCAATAAAGATTTCAACCTTAATATTTTCGTTGGGCAATTTGCCATAGGTTGAAACGTCTTTGTCAACCGTGATGTAATTATCGTTCGTAACAACCAGCTTGTAATTTCGCTGCTTAAAGGCGCTGAAAACAAATTCTCCATCCTCCTTGGAGTAGGCTACTTCGATGGTATCGCTGTTTTCATCGAGCAAGGCAATTTTGGCACCGGCAATTTCGAAGGTATTGATGCGGTCACGAATGGTACCACTGATTTGAACCGGGATGTAAAGAATATCCATTTTATAGATATCGTCGTGGCCCAAACCACCGGGCCGATCGGATGAAAAATAGCCACTCATGCCATCATCGGTGAGTACAATGCCGAAATCGTCGCGGGAGCTGTTAACCGGGAAACCCATGTTTTCTACGGTGGTAAACACTCCACGGTCGGGCAGTGCCATGTAAATGTCCAGTCCGCCCATTCCCCCCAAACCGTTGGAGGAGAAGTATAGTACACCATCGGCAGCAATGAAGGGAAAAAGTTCTTCGCCTTCGGTGTTAATGTCTTCGAGGTTCACGGGTTCGCCCCATTCACCGTTGACCTTACGGCACCACCAAATGTCGTTTCCTCCCTTACCCCCGGGACGGTCAGAGGAAAAATACAGTATATCGCCACTGGCATCGATAGAAGGGTGACGGTAGTTGTCGCGAACATTGTTGTATTTAAAGTCGCCTTTCAATACCCATTGACTGCCTTCAAAATCGGCATAATAAATCTGAAGGTTGTTTTCTTCTTCCTTACGGGTGGCGTTTTTGGAGGTACGATTGCTGTTAAAATACATGCGGTTAGCCTTTGAATCAAAGGTGGCCGGTCCATCGTGGAAGGAGGTCATCAATTCTTTGGCAAAAATTTCGGGTTTGGAATAATTGCCGTATTCGTCGATGTTCACAGCATAAAGATCGAGAAAGGGGAGCTGATCCCAGTTGTATTTCAGGTCGCGGCTTTCATCGGGATCGCCGGTTGAAACATATACCAGTTGCTGCTTATAGAACGTTGGTCCCCAGTCGGCTCCTTTGGTATTGAAAGGAACGTTTTCCACTACGTAGCGCGAAGAATCCTGCACCAGAAAGTTGATGTAATCGAGCAGTGATTGCTCAAGATTGATCCGTCCGTCTTCGGGTCTCAACTTGGAGAATTCCCTCAGGTATTTTTCTGATTCATCGTACTTTCCATTGCTTTTCAGGGCCATGGAATAGTTGAAAATGTCATCGGGATAAGCTTCGTTTAACTCAACAAGTTTGGCAAGCCACTTCTCCACTTCTTCGGTACGGCCTATGTTTCGGTAACAGTCGGCCAGTTTCCTGATCACATGAATATTTTCAGGGTCTTTTTCATGAGCAAAGGTATAAAGATCAATGGCCTCAATCCACGAAAAATTGTAGAAGGCATTATCGGCCAGTTTGATGGTCAGCTTTACCTGACCGTAGCTCAGCCCTGTAAATAAGCACAACAGGAAGGTTAAACCAATATATTTTCCAATTTTCTTCACCATAATACACCACAAATTAGAAGTATCGCGGAGATCGTACACGTCCCCGACCAAAACTAAAGTCAAAACTCAACATTACTTCATGGGTACCAGAATTGTACGAATTCAGCGCAGTTGTTGTCAAATCATATGCATACCCCACTTTTAGCTGTTCATTCACCTGAACCTGCATCATTGCACCAATTGAATTGCCTAACCGATAAGTAAAACCTGCCCAAAGCTTGTCGATAAAAACGGCTTGTGCGGTAATATCGATCGATAATGGGGCATTTGGTGTTACCCGAACCATGAAATATGGTTTAAATTTAAGAATTCTATTCACATCAAACACATAACCCCCCATAAAAAATGCGTGGATTTGCTCCCGGCTAACCGCCCCGGTAACTACATCTTCATCAGTGTATTTATTGGCAATCAACTTTGGAACAGCCAAGCCCAGATAATAGTCGGGACTGGATAAATAAACCCCCACTCCTGCATTTGGCAGGAAGTTATGAACAACGTCGTTCCTGAAAGCCGGATCGTTTGGATCACCTGTACCAAGGTCAACACTGCTCAGGTCGGCCCGGTAAAAACTGATCCCTGCCTTTAAGCCTAACGAAAGGTAACGCTCACCGGGATAGGTGATGGTATAGGAATAATCGCCAAAAATTGCGGTATTGCTCAGAATACCATGTTTATCGTTCACAATGGAGCCCCCCACGCCCATTTCGTTGTTCAAGGGGGAGTGCACAAAAATGTTTTGAGTACTGGGATGACCCTCAATGCCCACCCATTGCTCACGGGCCAATAATGAAGCGCTGGTCACCCCTTTGGCACCGGCATAAGCCGGGTTAATGGAAAGAATCTGGTTCATGTACTGGGTATACATGGGATCCTGCTGGGCCAGGGAACGAAGCCCAAAACCCAGTAAAAACAACACCAATATGTATCTCAGTTTACCCACTTATCTATCTCCTGTTATCGGTTGCAATGTACATGTTACCGGGAATGTACCGGTCAATGATCCGTTCATCGGGTCCAAGGTCGAGGATGTAATAATAAACCCCGGCAGGCAGGGCCCCGCTGCCTACCCTGATGCCCTTGTTGGCCACACCATTCCAAGGATCATCATTACTGTATTTCTCTTTCTGATATACAATGTTGCCCCAACGGTTAAACACCATCAGGCTGTTTTGCTCATACAATTCGATGTGCTCTATGATCAACACATCGTTGATGCCATCGCCGTTTGGAGAGAATCCTTCCGGTACTTTTGCCCGCCGTTCCAACACCTGAATGAATACTTTAGCCTGATCGTTGTACGATAAGGTCGAAACCACATAGGTAAAAGTATCGAAACCGGTGTAGTAGGGATCAGGAATGTAAGTAAACATCGAATCAAAGGGCAACTGGATGAGCTGACCATGTTTGGGGCCTTCGGTGATGATGAGTAATTCCAGGTTGTAGTCATCGTCGTCATCGATGATATCATTGCGCAGCACATAAATATCGACCGGTAATTGCTGATAGGTGATGACGGTATCGTCTACCGCAATGAATTCATCGATGGGATATCCCACGTGCATCAGGTCAGTGCTGGTACAGCCATGAATATCGGTGATGGTCAGGTAATAATCACCACTCCTGTCGACAGTCATTTTGGGTGTGGTAGCCAGTTCGACCAGGTTTCCATCCCGGTCATATGTCCACCACAAGTATTGAAGCGGCCCAACCCCGGTGCTCCGGCTTCCGTCAATTTCAACCGGGTCGATGGTTTCAGGCCAGATGTCTTCACCGGCAATGGCCACGGGTGCCTCAGCCACACTGATGGTCACATATGCGGTATCGGCATCGGTAAATGTACCGAAAGTACTGGATACAATCAGCGTAAACTCGTGGGTTTCGCCAGGTTCAGTGATGAATACCGGTTTCGAACTGTTCGGATTATCGAGCAACTCAGCCGGATACCAATTGTATTGCAAGTTACTCATACCCACACTTTCGCTGCCATCGAGTGTATACTCCGTCACACAAGCTCCCAGCACGATATCGGCACCAGCATCGGCAATCACGCTTTGGTAAACTTCGGTACGAATGCTTGAGCGGTTATTGGCGTCATCTTTTTCTCCCATATCGTGGCTCACCCAGGCTGTATTGACCAGGGTCCCTTCAAAACGCATGGGGATGTCGGCCCTGATAAGGAGGACACTGTCGGCATACAACATCATTTGCTCAAAACCACTGTTCACGTTCCAGCTTCGCCAGGTAGACCCGCCATCGATGGAATAACGGTGATTGGTCAGGGCATTGAAAAGGGTATCGCTCACCACAAGGTCGTTCGACAAACTGGGCCCATTGATGTTGGTTTGCAATTGGTATTCAATGGTTTGTCCCGAAAGGATGGCTGCCGGGCCTGTTTTGACAATTTCCACATCGGTGATGTAACGTTCTTCGGCAATGCTGGTGATGTAAACCGTGGCATAGGATGTATATTGTTCGAATGTTCTGGTTTCAACCAAAGCATACACCAACTGGTCGGTCCCTTCGAAACCTGCATTGGGGATGTAAATGAATTCACCAAAGCGGTTTGTCATTTGTATGCTCCCATGATAGGGGCCCGAAACCGGTTCGACCAGTATCTCCAGTTCATCGCCATCGGGGTCATAATCGTTCAGCATCAGGTTTCCGGTGATGGCTTTTTCCACGGCATAAAAGGCATCATCCACTGCTACCGGACGGTGGTTTTCGTCACTGATTTTGTGAATGTTGATCATGACCCTGGC
>JAFGVJ010000120.1 GCA_016938055.1 Prolixibacteraceae bacterium | reverse complement strand
AGAAATGCATCAAATGTGGAATATGTGTCCGTCTCACAGCCAAATACGGTGAACCCTTCGGTTTTACCTACATTGGCCGCGGTTTCGATGTGGAGATTGGCGTACCGTTTAACGAAAGCCTCAGCCAAGGCTTAAAACTTGTGGCCGAAATGGTGGCCGATGCCTGCCCTACCGGGGCGCTGGCAAAGAAATAATTTTTCCATCAAAAGGCCAGCCCCACACCTGCCGATACCAGCGAAGGAAAACCAAGGCCGGCTTTCAGCACCAAATGTCCTGTTGGTTTTTTATAGCGGTACCCGGCATACAAATCGGGCAAGAATGCGAGGTGATCAAATTTGTTTTGCTCGGTATAATACTGGTTGTAATGCACTTTTACCAAGGCGCCCAGGTTCATTTCCAGTTGATGGCTTTTCTTCCCCAGCAGGTAATTACCGGTGAATGCAAACATGTCGCCATCTTCGTAGCTGTCTTTCCATTTGCCATACGAAACTGCTGCCGATAAATAACCCGTTTTATTGACAGTGATGATTCTTTCGTATGTAATGCTCGCGGCCTGACCCATTACCCAAACATGGCCCGATCCGATCAGGAGATTCTTGGTATATCCGGGTTCAGTATTCTTTGAAATTGCCGCACGTTCAACGGCAAAAACCATATTCTGAATATAAAACAGGGTAATCAATAAGAAAATCATCTTTTTCATAAACCTTCTTTTTTAAGTTGAAATTGAACTACAGATCAACTGCACCTGTTTATCGTTGCGTGGCAGTTTCAAACTTAATTATTCAATTCGAATTTCCTAACTTTGATTCATGCTAATAACCTTGATCTTATGAAATATATTTTCTTCTTCATCATCACTCTTGGCGCGCTGTTTTTTTTCGCTCATTGCACAGGCGAACAATACAATCCCTCAAAAGTACAATTGTACGCTCCAGGCACCATCAACACCCACATGGCCGAACGCGATGCGGCCCTTTCGCCCGACGGGCAACAATTCTATTTTACGGTGCAACTCACCCGGCAACATGCCGCCTTATGCGTGGCCACCAAAATGAAAGAAAAAATGATGCGCCCAAAAGTTGTCTCCTTTTCGGGTATTTACATGGACCTTGAACCGGCGTTCCATCCCGACGGCCGGCTGTTTTTTGCCTCCAACCGCCCTTTGCCCGGTGAAACAACCCCCGGTGATTTCAACCTTTGGTACGTAACACCACAGGACGAAGGCTGGGGAACACCCATCCCGCTCGACACCACCATCAACACCGAAGGCCATGAATTTTACCCTTCCTTCACCAACAACGGCAACCTGTATTTCACAGCCACCTTGCCGGGCGGACGAGGTGGTGAAGACTTGTGGCTGTCGAAATATGCTGCAGGAGCATATGGCAAACCCGTCAACCTGGGAGATTCCATCAACACCATGCACGATGAATACAATGCTTTTGTCAGTCCCGATGGCAGTTACATCCTGTTCACTTCGCATGGCTGGGGCGAAGGTTTTGGCAGCGGCGATTTGTATGTGAGTTTCAGGGATGCTGAAGGTCACTGGAAAAAACCTGTCAACCTTGGTCCCAAAGTCAACACCAGTAATTTTGAATTTTGTCCTTCGCTTTCGCCCGACGGAAAAACCCTGTTCTTCACCCGGCGCAACCAGCCTGAAGCCGAAAATGGCCGATGGAGCTATTTTGAAATGTTGAGCAGTTTCTCATCCATTGAAAACGGGCAGGGGAACATTTACAGCATTGGCACTGATTTTATATACGATCTCAATCAATAACTATGAAAACCAGCCTCTTCGCTCTGCTATTTTTATTGGCATCGTTCCAATTATCAGCGCAAGACCCCTGCCCCATCCGCATCGGCACCAACTTGTCGGGGATCAGCGACTGGATGACCGAAATGCCCTTTGTGGATAGGATGCACAATGCCCGCACCTGGGGTACCCGAAACCGTAGCTGGATTGGTGGAAACGCTACAAATACCTGGAATACAGAACTGACCCACCTCATTGAATGTGACGAAGATGGCTACCCGCTGGAACTTCCCTTTTGGACCGATGGGTTGGAGCTGGAGGACAGCCAGATGGTATTCACCGTTTGGGCCAGCCTGGATGCCTGGGAACCTGGCATCTACACTTTTTTGTACGATGGTGAAGGAAGCATTGAATTCGGTGCCGACGGAGACATCATTGAATCGTCACCCGGCCGGATGTTGGTGGAAATTATCCCTTCAGATCATTCCTTTCTGGAATTAAAAATATTGCGCTCCAAAAAAGGCAATCACCTGCGTAACTTCAGATTGATCATGCCCGGACACGAAAACACCTATCAAACACAGCCCTTCAACCCGCTCTATTTAGAACGACTTGGTGATTTTGCTGCACTGAGGTTCATGGACTGGGGTTCAACCAACAACTGGGGTGCCGGCGATGCCTGGCTCAATTACGATGAAGCAGCCGACACCGCATTGGTCCCCTGGGAAGAACGGAGTCAACCCGGATATTTCACCTGGGCGCACAACAAAGGCGTTCCTTACGAGATGATGTGCCAGCTTTGCAACACCCTCAAAAAAGACATGTGGGTGTGCGCCCCGCACAATGCCTCCGACGAATACCTCAGTGAAATGGCCCTGCTCATTCAGCAAAACTTGCATCCCGAATTAAAGGTATATGCCGAATACAGCAACGAAATCTGGAACTGGATGTTCGGGCAAACCCAATGGCTCAACAGGTTTTACTGTGTGGAGAAGGACATTAGCTGGCCCGAGGGCCTGGCCGACAGGGTGCAAAACCATCTCAACATTTGGAACGAAGTTTTTGCCAGTGAACCCGAACGACTGATCACCGTAGCAGGAGGCCAAACCGGATGGCAAGATGTAACCAACCGCATTGTCAACAACCTCGATGAAGGCAGTTTCGACGCCCTCAACATCACGGCCTATTTTGGTTTGGGAAGTGAAGGCGATGCAGCGCTTGATGCCCTGGGAAACAATGCTACGGCTGCCGATGTGGCCGTACAGGTAAGAAAAAACAGAAGAGAAGAACTCTCCTATCTCCAAAACCAGTTTGCCCTGGCCAAACAACTCAACATTCCGGTGGTCTTTTACGAAGCAGGCCAACACATCACCCCGCATCCCTTTGGGGAAGAACCGTCGTATGCCAACGCATTGCTGGAACTCCAGCGCGATACAGCCATGTACAACCTTTACCACGAATGGTTCGAAGCTGTTAAAAAACTGGTTCCCGAAAACCAACAATCTCTTTACATGAACTTTAGCTTTATTGCCGGTTTAAGTGCCCGTTACGGTAGTTGGGGAATACTGGAAACACTCGATCAGGACACCGCGACCATTTATGCCCCTAAATACCAGGCTACCCTGGAACAAATCAGGGATTGCAGTCCGCTTGGACACCATACAAGTGTGCAACAAAACGAAGCAGCACCGTTTTCGAAAAGTATCAAAATAATCAAACAGGTAAACGGAACCTACTTCATCCTTAGCCAATACCCGCTTGAGAAACTTGAAATCTATCACCTTAACGGACAATTGTTTCAAACGATCAACTGCAATAAGCAAACGGATTTTATCATACAAACAGAAGCTTTACCTCGTGGTGCTTATGTTTTGAAGACCAATAACAAACACGATCATTTATCAACACACATTCTGTCAGAATAATAAAAAAGCCATCGCCCGGCATTTCAGCCCGACGATGACCAGCTTTTAAATGACCTACTCAAAAAACAGGTCAAATAATCCACAAAAATATCCTGTATGAATAGGAGTTGTGTTTCAGTAACTCTTTTCAGAGCCTGCCACTGCAAGTTATGAATTTATCAGACTTAGATATCTTTTAATGATAAAAAACGTCAATTCAATCCTTCTGACAGAAATGATCAAAGCATTGCGACAAAAATTCGAAAAAAGTAGGTTT
>JAFGVJ010000119.1 GCA_016938055.1 Prolixibacteraceae bacterium | reverse complement strand
GCCATGCGGTGGTCGTGATAAGTATCAATGGCTACAGTGCTGTTGAACTTTGTTTCATCCAGCACACCATCCCAGGCCAATTCACCATGTTTGGGTTCGTAAAGCCGGGCGCCAAGTTTTCCCAGTTCAAGCATTAAAGCATTGATGCGGTCGGTTTCCTTGATTTTCAATGTTTCCAAACCGCTGAAATGAAAAGGAATGCGTTTGCAAACACACATAACTGCAAAAGTTTGGGCAATATCGGGGTTTTCCACAAAATTCTGCAGGTATTTGGCCGGAAGCAGCGTACCCGATTTTGTGAGCCGAACACCATCAGCTTCCTGATGCGAGTGTATCCCAAAATCTTCGAACCATTTGGCCTGGGCACAATCGCCCTGCAAGCTATCCAGTTGCAAGCCCTTTAACAACACATTGGCTTCATTGGCCAAAACAGCCATTTGATACCAGTACGATGCCCCGCTCCAGTCGGCCTCCACTGTAAAAGGAACAGGCTGATAAGCTTGTTGTGCAAGGGTGATGGTATTTCCTGCCCATTGATATTGAATACCAAAACGGGCCATCAGTTTCAGGGTCATGTCAATGTAGGAGGCTGAAGTAATTTTATTCTTCAGTACCAGTTTTAAACCACCCTGCACGGTAGGTGCAATCATCAACAAGGCCGAAATGTATTGGCTGCTGATGCTGCCGTCGAGTTCCAGGGTTCCACCCTGCAAGTTAGCGCCTACAATTTTTAAAGGGGGAAAACCTTCGTTCTTCAGGTAGCTGATGTTGGCGCCCAAACGGTTCAGGGCATCCACCAATATTTTGATGGGCCTTTGCTGCATGCGTTCACTGCCGGTGAGTTCCCACTCTCCCACAATTTTAGAAAGAAAGGCGGTGAGGAAACGCATGGCCGTACCGGCATGGCCAATGTCGAACCGGTTGGTATTGGAGTTGAGCACCTGCTCCATGACCCGGGTATCGTCGCTGTCGCTCAGATTCTTTATCCCGTAAGGACTGTATGCCAGTGCATTGATGATCAGCACCCGGTTGCTGATGCTTTTGGAAGCGGGCAGGGTAATTTCGCCTTCAATTTTCTTAATGGACGATGATAGGCTATATTGCATCTTAGTGTACTTTGAGTGTACTTATTTTACTTTGTGGTTCATTAAACACGAAGGGCACAAAGGCCTGCACAAAGTATCATAAATTGATTAAAGTTGTCTGAAATAATCCATTCCTTCAAATATCAATTCCTTTTCGATGTTGACATTGATCTCCACTTTTCCAATCTCAGGGACCAAAGTAAAGTTAATCCGTCCGGCTTCGTTCTTTTTGTCTTTGGTCATTTTCAAATAAAGCACCTCGTAATCGGAAGTTGAAATCTCAAACTTTCCGAAGACCTCAATGATCCATCGGGCAATTTCTTTGGTTTGTTCCATGGAGAATCCCACCTTTTTAGCCGAAAGGTACAATTCAACGATTAAGCCATAAGCCACTGCAAAACCATGCAAAATGGGCCTTCGCTGGTGAAGAGCCATACTCTCGAAAGCATGGGCAACGGTGTGGCCCAGGTTCAGTGCTTTGCGGATGTTCTGCTCCGTGGGATCGTTCTCCACAAAATACTCCTTGATGGCTACCGAACGCGCAATCACCTCGCCCAATGAGGCATAATCGATGTGATCGAGGTCGAAAGCCAGCAATTCGTCCCAGTGTTTCTTGCTGTGAATGAGTCCATGTTTCAGCATTTCGGCATAGCCCGAAAGAAAATTGGCCCGGTCGATGGTTTTCAAAAATTCAGGAGCTATTAAAACGGTTCGGGGCTGGTTAAACACCCCGATTTCGTTTTTCAAACCATTGAAATTAATGCCTGTTTTTCCACCCACCGATGCATCGACCTGAGACAACAGGGTGGTGGGAATGTTCACAAAGTGCAAACCCCGCTTAAAACACGAAGCAGCAAAACCGCACAGGTCGCTGAGCATACCACCGCCCAGATTCATCAGCAATGATTTACGGTCGGCTCCATGGTCTTCCAGAAAATTCCATACCTCAACAACCGAATCAAGGTTTTTGTGTTCCTCGCCCGAAGGAATTTCCAACACCGGAACACCTTTCAAAAACTGAAAATTGCGCAATTTTGGCAGACACAATTTGCGGGTATTTTCATCAACCACCATGTAAACCTTGCCCGTGGGGTAGTTTGATACAATACTACCCAGTTCTTTTTCAAGCTGATCAGTCACTCTGATGTCGTTGTGGTATCTTGTCATTTTAAAACAATTTATGGTATCAAAATTAAAACAATTTGTTACTTTGCTATACGTTTTTAAGCCATGGTGTCCAAAGACAATATAAATTTCATTTTTCAGCTCGAAAACAAAGCCCGGGCCGGGAATTTCTTTGTAGCCTACATTGCCGGAGGGATTCTGTTATCAGCTGCTGCCATTCTATGTGTGGCCTTCAGTCGTTATCAGCTGCTCATTCCGGTATCGCTGCTTTCCATCCTATACGTCGTGCTGTTAAATGCGCTCAAACCTTCCTTCGTGGAGGTTTTTGTCAGTGAACATTTTTTCAGGCTGAATTACTACTCGGTTGCCAGCACTTTTCGATCCTATCACTCCATCGGGTTTGAACTTCATCAACTGAAAGATTACACGGTGAAGCGACAATTCTTCGGATTGAAAACCAAGCTGATTCTCACGGTCAGTTCCAACTTCGGGTTGGCCGATTATCCCCCGGTTTCCCTTTCCTTGTTATCGAAAGCCGAAAAGGAGGGACTACTGCATGTGCTCAGACAGATACTCCTGCACCGGGCTGAGAACTGAATAATACCCCTCTGATTTTCCCCATGAATACCTCCCTGAAACATCAAATTGCCCTCTCGCTCTTTCCCCGGATCGGTTCGGTGTCTTCCAGAAAACTAGTGGCCTACCTGGGCAGTGTAAAGGCATTGTTTGAAGTCTCGGGAAGGGAGATCAGCCAAATACCGGGCATCGGGAAGCACCTGATGAGAACCATCGTGGAACAACGAAACGAAGTCCTTGAACGGGCTGAGCAGGAAATCCAATTCATCGAAAAACATCAGGTCAAAACCTTTTTTTACCTCGACCCGCATTACCCGCGCCGTTTGGCCCAGTGCGACGATGCTCCGGTCATCCTGTTTATGAAAGGCGATGTGGATTTGAACCAGCCTCGCATCATCAGCGTGGTGGGAACCCGCAATGCTTCAGAAAACGGAAGGCAGATGACCTTTGAACTCATGAAAGGCTTAAAAGAAAATGGCGTGAATGCTTTGGTGGTAAGCGGACTGGCCTATGGCATCGATGTGGCTGCTCACAAAGCCGCGCTGAAAGTAGGATTGCCAACACTGGGTGTTATAGGCCATGGTCTCGATAAAATGTACCCGGCCGATCATGCATCCGTTGCAAGGGAAATGATCACTCAACATGGTGGTCTTTTAACAGATTTTCCTACCAGGATGAAAATCGACCCGGGAAATTTCATCAGGCGAAACCGCATTGTTGCAGGCTTGGCCGACTGCACCATTGTGGTGGAATCGGCCATCAAGGGGGGCGCTTTGGTAACGGCCGATATTGCCAATTCATACAACCGCGACGTGTTTGCTTTTCCCGGAAGAACCAGCGATCAATATTCCAAAGGATGCAACCAGCTGATCAAAAATAACAAAGCAGCTTTAATTGAAGATGCACTGGATTTGATCCGTTACATGGGATGGGAATCAGGCAGTTTTCCAATTCAGGCACCTTTGTTGCTGGAACTTAGCGATACAGAGAAAACCATCATCAGCATTCTGAAAGCCAGTGAAGTGACTACAACCGATTCCATTGCCCGTGAAGCTAAACTTTCGGTACAAATGACCAATACCGTTTTGCTCGATCTGGAATTTAAGGGCGTGGTGAAATCCTTACCGGGAAATCGTTTCAAACTGCTTTTTATACCGCAATGGTAAAGTATTCTTCGGCTGGGGTTGGAATGGTTTTTGTTAAATTTCAGCCGTATTCAATGACCATTCCCATGAACGTTTTCATACTGCTGGTTTGTTTTTTGGCCATCTCATT
>JAFGVJ010000118.1 GCA_016938055.1 Prolixibacteraceae bacterium | reverse complement strand
TGAAATCGGATCTCGAAGTGGTTTGGCCCCTTTTGCTCACGGTAAAAATTGAATACGATCTGGCCAATGCCCAGCTGGAATTTATGGGAAGTAAAGCTGAAAAAGAAGTTTTTTTGAAAGCGTTTGAAGAGTTTATCCGGAAAAAATATTTTAAAGAGGTGATCAAACTCAATTACTTTCAGGGAAAATTGCTGATCCTGCTCATACACAAAGAACTGGGCAAAACAGCCTACGAACTGTTGAAAGAATACCGGAATGTGAGCAGGGCAAATTTCTGGCAAAGCATGGCCAGCATGTTTGGTGCCAGTTTAAAAGAAGAATATCACGCAGCCAGCTACCCTCTTTTGAATCGGATTTTTCAGGAGAAAAGCCAACAGGCCGGTCAACTGCCTGTGATCAAAGTTCAGTGAATTCAGTCATTTTCAATATTTTTATCCCCAAAGCACCGATGTATGGAAACTTCTTTTTTTGATCAGGTTTACGAAGTGGTCAGGCTCATACCTCCCGGAAGGGTCACCAGTTATGGCGCCATTGCCCGTTACCTGGGTGCAGCCCAATCGTCCAGAATGGTGGGCTGGGCCATGAACAACAGCCACAGTCAGCCAGGTAATGTTCCTGCCCACAGGGTTGTTAATCGAAACGGCTTATTAACCGGGAAGCACTTTTTTGGGGGTAACCTGGTGATGCAGGAATTGCTGGAAAGCGAAGGTATTGTTGTTGAAAACGACCAGGTGGTGAATTTTCGTGAAAAATTTTGGGATCCCTCTCAAGAGTTAACAATTCGTGATTGATTAAAAACCCTTGAAAGAATCAGGATAAAAGGGTCTTCTTTGAGAGGATTTTGTATTTTTGAACCATCGTTTAAAACAATAAGCATTATGGCATTACAACCCAAAGATATTCTCGATGCCCTGCGGCAGGTAAACATGCCCGGATCGGAACAAAACATCGTGTCACTCGACATGGTTCAGGAAATCAGGATTGAAGGCAAGAAGGTCAGTTTCACCCTTGTTTTCCAGAAATCGAACGACCCCAACATCCCCGTGGTGAAGTCCTTGTGTGTCCAGGCCATCTGGAAACAACTGGGACGCGATGTGGAGATAGCGGGTAACATCTCCACCCGTACGCTCCACGACATGCAGCGTCCTATTTTACCGGGAGTGAAAAACATCATTGCCGTGGCATCGGGGAAAGGAGGCGTGGGTAAATCAACCTGTGCCGTGAATCTGGCAGTAGCCATTGCCCAAACCGGAGCTACCGTTGGTTTGATCGATGCTGATATTTTCGGCCCCTCCATCCCCATCATGTTTGGCGAAGAATTTACCAAGCCCATGGGCGAAAAAGTGGGCAATCGTGACATGATCCTTCCGGTTGAAAAATATGGTGTCAAACTCTTGTCGATTGGCTTTTTTGTCAATCCCGAAGATGCCCTGGTGTGGAGAGGTCCCATGGCTTCGAACGCCCTGAAACAGCTCATTGTGGATGCCCAATGGGGAGCGCTCGATTACCTGCTGATTGACCTTCCTCCCGGAACCAGCGACATTCACCTCACCCTGATGCAAACTGTTCCTGTAACCGGAGCAGTGATTGTAACCACCCCGCAGGATGTAGCCCTGGCTGATGTGATCAAAGGGGTGAACATGTTCAAAGGAAAATCGGTGGATGTACCCGTATTGGGGATTATCGAAAACATGGCCTGGTTTACCCCCGAAGAATTGCCCGACAACAAATACTATATTTTTGGCCGCGACGGAGGAAAGAAAATGGCTGAAAAACTGAACATTCCCCTGCTCGGTCAAGTCCCCATTGTACAAAGCATCCGCGAAGGTGGCGACGATGGAAAACCAGCTGCCATTGATCTTAATTCAGTTAGTGGAAAGGCATTTTTCGACATTGCCGTAAAAACCATTCAGCAAATTGAAGAAAGAAACCAAACCCTGGAACCTACACAAAAGATCCACATAACCAGGAAATAAGGGATATTTAAAGGCGTTTTGGATGCTGTTCATCAAAGTTTCTAACTTTTTAAACATGAAATTGTTGAAAACTCTTTCAGATCTAATTTAGATTCAATAGCTTTGCTTCATTAGGATTTGTATAGTACCTCAATCAATTCTCATCCGATTATTTGCTACGCAACTTCTAACGAGTTAATTAATAAATATTTCTATTTAATCTTTTTTGTTTTTATGGACATTTTTGTAGCAAAGCTTAACGCTGACACCACAGCAGATCAAATCAAAGAGCTATTCAGCCAATTTGGAAATGTAACTTCTTGTAAACTGATCATGGATCGCGAAACCGGCATGTCGAAATGCTATGGTTTTGTAGAAATGGACAATGACGCTGAAGGCGATTCTGCCATTGAACAACTGAACGAGTCCAGCTTCATGGGGAACTACATCGTAGTAAAAAAATCTGAACCCCGTACTCAGGAAAAACGTTCCTTCGAGAAACGACCCGGTGTTGGTGGTGGTGGATTTGGCCGTCGCCCCGACCAAAACCGTCGTCCTGAAGGAAACCGCCGTTTTGACAGATCACCCGGCTTTAATAGCGGAGGTGGCGATCGTCGAAATTCTAACAGAGACAGAGACCGGAATTTTAACAAATACGACTAAAAACTAAAAGCGGAATTTAACTTCCGCTTTTTTTATTGCTGCATTTTTGCTTGTACATATTGCTTTTTAATGAATCATTTTATAGCTTTAGTAAAAAAATTAATAAATATAAGTTTTTCGGGGTAATTTTTGGGTTGCCAATGACATTGCATCGTAAAACGGTTTTGAAGTTAAGCTCATCATTAAAGGCATTCAAGTTGTAGGGGGAACAATGAATAAAATGTTTTAATGAACAAGCCCGGTCAATAGGTCGGGCTTCTTTTTTAAACATTGCAGACCGGTTTTTTAAAAAGCTAACACTATTTTAACATAAACACTTAATGAAATGATCGCATCCCTGATGTTGGCATAATTTCTTATCTTTGGTATCCATAAAAATTTAAAATTTAAAGCGATGCAAAAAATAAACAGCTACGATTTCAAAGGCAAAAAAGCCCTGATCCGAGTGGACTTTAACGTGCCCTTGAACGAAAATTTTGAGATCACTGATGATACCCGCATGAGGGCAGCACTTCCCACCATTCAGAAAGTCATTGAAGGTGGTGGCTCGCCCATCATCATGTCACACCTTGGCCGCCCTAAAAGTGGTCCCGAAGCAAAATTTTCACTTCGTCCACTGGTACAACACTTATCGGATCTGCTCGGAGGTGTTCCTGTAAAAATGACCACCGACTGCATTGGTGACGAAACCCGCGCCATTGCTGCTGCCTTGAAACCGGGCGAAGTACTCGTACTTGAAAACCTTCGCTTCTACAAAGAAGAAGAAAAAGGTGATGAAACCTTTGCCGCTAAATTGGCTGAAAATGGCGATTGCTGGATCAACGATGCCTTTGGTACCGCTCACCGCGCTCATGCCTCAACAGCTGTGATTGCCAAATTCTTTCCCAATGATAAAATGTTTGGCTATCTCATCGAAAGTGAACTCCTGAGCCTCGATAAGGTGCTTAAATCACCCAGCCGTCCGCTGACCGCCATCATGGGAGGTGCCAAGGTTTCTTCCAAAATTACCATCATTGAAAACATGTTGGGACAGGTAGATAACCTGATCATTGGCGGTGGGATGACCTATACTTTTGTGAAAGCCAATGGTGGTAAAGTGGGGAACTCCATTTGTGAAGATGATTTCCTCGAAACGGCCAAAACCATTGAAAGAATTGCCAAAGAAAAGGGTGTTAAAATCATTATGGCCACCGATGTACTGGCAGCCGATTCATTCTCGAACGATGCCAATACCCAAATTGTGCCCGCCAACAACATTCCCGATGGTTGGGAAGGCCTCGATGCCGGCCCGCAAAGCATTGCCGACATGAAAAAGGTGATTGAAGAATCGGGGACCATTCTCTGGAACGGACCCGTGGGAGTTTTCGAATTCGAAAAATTTGAAAAAGGCTCACGTGCCATTGCCGAAGCCATAGTTACTGCTACTCAAAAAGGTGCCTTCTCCCTCATTGGTGGTGGCGACTCGGTAGCCTGTATCAACAAATTTGGCATGGCCGACGGTGTGTCCTACATTTCCACTGCAGGTGGTGCCTTATTGGAATACCTCGAAGGTAAAGTCCTCCCAGGTATTGCCGCAGTACTCGAATAGTCAAACCATCAACCATATACAAAGGCCCGAAACAACAGCTTCGGGCCTTTTTTGTCCAAGCCTCGAACCGATTAGGTGAAGACGAAACCGTATCTTTGAACAGTATGAATGATGGCCCTGTACAAAATGCCCGCATTTACTACTTCTCCGGAACAGGAAATGCCCAATGGATCAGCCAGTGGATGGCTGCTTCGATGCAGGTTCATGGAACAACGGTTCAGCTGGAGAATATCGACAAACTAAGGGCTCAATCTAACCAAACAGGGCCTGCGGATCTAATAGGCATTTGCGCACCAACGCATGGTTTCAACTTTCCACCTGTGGTCTTGCGTTTTGTCATGAACTTCCCACAAGGGAAAAAACAAAAAGTTTTCATTTGCAATACCCGGGCAGGGATGAAAGCCGGAAGAATTTTTCTACCAGGGCTTTCGGGCATTGCCCTGTTACTTACAGCTCTGATCATGTGCCTGAAAGGTTACCGGATTGTTGGTTTGCGTCCGTTTGATATGCCTTCGAACTGGATTTCGATCCACCCGGGACTAAAAGAAAAGGTAGCCCGCTCCATCATGCTCCGGTGCAAAACCAAGGCAGAAAGTTTTGCGCAGAAAATGGTTTCAGGGAAAAAAGATTTCAGGGCTTTGTACGACATCGTTCAGGACTTGTTGATTGCTCCGATATCACTTGGCTATTACATGATAGGACGCTTCATTTTTGCCAAATCGTTCTATGCCGATCAACACTGTACCAATTGCGGGCTGTGCATCAAAAATTGTCCTGTAAATGCCATTCAAATGGTCGAACAACGCCCATACTGGACCTACCAATGTGAAAGCTGTATGCGCTGTATGAACACCTGCCCCGAAAGGGCCATCCAAACAGCGCACGGTTTCGTATTTGGCGTTTTCTATCTGGTGATGGTGCTGTTTTTGAATCAATTATGGGCTTGGCTATTGCAACTCAACAATCTTCAGCTCAACCAACTGATCCATCACAATTGGCTGCGCTTTACCATTGAATCAGTAGTTGTGCTGTTCTTTTTATTGCTGGCCTACCGCATCATGCATTCCCTGCTCAGATTCAAATGGTTCGAACAGCTCATCAGATTGACATCCCTCACCAGCTATCGCTTTTGGAGAAGGTTCTACGGCAAAAAATACCGTTTTGCACCTACCACCAGGGATCAGCAGGAAAGTGTTTCAGGTTGAAAGTCTCCCCAATACGGGGCAAGGCCAACGGAAGGTTCAGTTCACTCGCCTTTAAGCTGAACCTTTCGGGAGGTTCATTCCAGGCATGGATGCTCAGTTTAAATTTTCCCCAGTGTATGGGCATGGCAGCCTTGCAACCTGCATCGATGGCCGCTTGTACCGACTCTTCAGGGAACAGGTGGATGGTGGGCCAATATTGGCTGTACTGACCGCATTCCATCATGCCAAAATCAAAGGGTCCCAGTTTTTTACCCACTTCCTTAAAACCATCGTTGTAACCCGAATCGCCCGAAAGGTATAAATTGGCTTGCTCCGATTTGATGGCCCAGCCACACCAAAGGGAAGCCATTCGGTCGTTCAGAAAGCGACCACTGAAATGACGACCCGGGGTAGCCGTAAGCACAATTCCACGGTAGTTCAATTGCTCCCACCAGTCTAGTTCCTCAATTTTCTCAGGAGCTACACCCCAGTGCTCAAGCCTGC
>JAFGVJ010000117.1 GCA_016938055.1 Prolixibacteraceae bacterium | reverse complement strand
GCAAAATTCCTTCCGGCCAAAGGCGCCAGCATAGTTGCCCTATTCATTGGATCTCCTGGTTGATAGCGTTCCATTTCAGCTTTCACCTTTGAAAGAAACGCTTGAGCTACTTTCTCTACCACAATAAACCGTTTGGCCGCGATGCAGGTTTGTCCGGAGGTAAGCATGCGGCTCTGGATTCCTACTTTTGCAGCTTCCTCCAAATTGGCATCTTCCAACACAATACAGGGATCGGAGCCACCCAACTCGAGCACCGATTTTTTGAGGTATTTTCCTGCTGCGGCTGCCACCTGGCTCCCCGCGTATTCGCTCCCTGTTAAAGTTACCGCACGTACTTTAGGGTTGGCAATCACCGCCTCAACTTTAGGAGAACCAATCACCAACGTTCTGAATAAATTTTCAGGAAAGCCGGCTTCGATAAAAACTTTTTCAATGGCCAGGGCGCATCCCTGCACATTCGAAGCATGTTTCAACAGTCCGGCATTACCGGCCATCAAGGCAGGAGCTGCAAAACGGAACACCTGCCAGAAGGGATAGTTCCAGGGCATCACTGCCAGTACCGGGCCAATAGGCTGAAAAACGGCCATGCTCCTCTTTCCATCGGTTTCGATGGCTTCATCGGCCAGCATGGTTTCGGCATTTTCGGCATAGTAATCGCACACCCAGGCGCATTTTTCCACCTCGGCTTCGGCTTCGGCAATGCGCTTGCCCATTTCCAGGGTAATCAATTTCCCAAGTACTTCCTTGCGACTCCGAAGCACCGCTGCTGCTTTAAGCATTAATTTCGAACGCTCTGCAAAAGAGGTTTGTTTCCAGCTTTGCCAGGCTTCGTAATTTGAATCAACAACTACAGAAACTTCGTCAGCAGACATTTCCGTGTATTCTGCAAGGAGTTGATTATTGTATGGGTTGATGGATTGCATGTTTCAAATATCGCTTAAAATATCGGCAGATTCAAAATCATAAATTTTCATCATCGCGCCCACGCTTGTGTCCGGTAAAATCAGCACCATTGTATTCAAAATCGAAAATGGTGACGATGGGCACTACCCAGGGTAAGAATTCAAATTCAATTTCTTTGAAAAAGGCACCATCGACATAGGCAACAACCTTTGCACCACTATTGATGACCTTTCCATTTTCGTTGGTCATCATCACTGATGTTTTTCTATAGTAATTTTTAGGAATGCTTTCGGAATAATGCAAATCGCCATTCGGCAGGTATACTTCAATGTTTAAATCATCTTCAGATTTATTCCAGAACACCAGCTCACATGGATGGTTGGGATCATAGATTTCTTCGGTAAGCTCCCCAGAAAAAACATGAATTCCTCCAAAGCTAATTGCTGCTTTCACGCCATTCTTCTTCCACTTGATGCTGTTGAATTTCAGCAGGGGAATTTTGTATTCAAATTCACCATCAACACATTCAATTTCAAGCAGCTCTGCTCCTGTTTTGGCGTCAAAAATAAATACATTGTTGTTGTATTTAATTTCTCTGGGATATTCAGCATTGACCTTGTGTTTCACTTTCCCCCTGATGATTCGTTCGTCTTTATCCACCTCGGTGATGGTCACTTCCAGTTCAGGGATGAACAAACGCATGGTATTCGCACCGGCTTCGATGATTTGCGGCAACAAAACCGCCGCCTGCGATTTGGTGCATTCTTGATCAATGTAGGGATAACCCCTTTTTTCAAAGATGCCAAGCCGGTAGCTCAGGTCACGGCACATTTTCACGTTGGTGTTGCCCGAAATTGTTTTGGTATAATAATAAGTGATCTCATCATAGGCACAATCATTGAGCGAAGGAGCGGTATAAGGATCGTCCTGATGGATGATCGGTTGCACATCGGAGCCATAAATGGTTTGCCCGGTAAAAAAATTTCCGTTGGTATATTTTGCCAGCTGAATGGCAATTTCCTCAACGGTTTTGGCCGACCTGAAATTATCCATCAAATCGAAATCCAACTTCCCCTTAGCGAATAAATCTTCAACAGCCTTGTAACTATTTTCAGCAATCTCAGCCATGTACACTTCAAACCAGTCGGGACTTCCCAGATACCAACCGGTGGAACCTTCGGAGGGATGAGAATCATCGCGCACATGGGCAGGGAGGCCCATATCGGCAATCAGGTGGAGTGTTTCTCCCAGGGCCCTGTATGCAAAGGCCATTTCTTCGTTCTGAAAATCTTTATCGGGCGACTGCAAAGCACTGATCACTGCCGTTTTTCCATTCGTCCAATTGTATTGATGTTCAGGATGAGACAAGGCCCATTCTACATGATCAATCTTTGGATTTACAATCCATGAACTTGATTCAATATCATCCAAATGGTCACGTAGATATCTTTTCCCGGCATCCTCAAGGGGGTCATAAAAATGCCTGAAGCTGGCAAACACTTCGGGTTCATCGGCACTAAAACCACCATGTTCAATCCAATCAATTGGCCTCAACGATTTTTGACTTTCCACTAGATTCTGATAGTGCAATGCTCCTACATCGATATAGCTACCGGGCAGCTTTATGTTGTTACTTTGCAGCACGAAGGTATAGTTCTTGAACCTTGCCAGCGGATTGACAGCATTGATAAATTTTTTCTCAAACTGATTAACAATCAGCTTGTTGATTTGCTTGTGCGAATGGGCATTATCGAATGATGAAAACAGGAAACCTGCACCCAGTAGCATCCACATTGCCAAGCACTTTGTAATGATCTTTTTCATGACTAATACCTTACGATTTTCCAGTTGCCATCACCATCAATCCCCATGGTGAGTGTATACTCCACTTTATCGATCTTGTAAGTATATTCGGCATGAAGGCTTGAAACCGATGTTAGCCTGGCCTTTTCGAGATAAGTGCCTATGGTGTTTAACTCCTCTGCTGAATATTGATTAGCGTAGATGCTTTTGGCCTCATCGAAACACAGAGCGTCAACAGCTTCCTGGCTGGATGAATTAAAAGCCTCGACGGCATTGCTCTGTGCCAACTTAATGGCAGCCATGTCGACCTCACTTCTTGTTTCCCCCTTTGGAACACTTTTATCAAAAAGATTCCAGTCGGCACATGCTCCAAAAATAATTGCCGTTATTAAAGCAATGAATAAGTACCCGGAAACGTGTTTAAAAGATAAACGACAGCATTTATGCCTCTTTGCAATTCTATTCACAAATGATCTGTTCATGGTAGTTGTTTGGTTTTTTTAATAAAATTAAAAAAAACTCGATAACGAAGTAGCAATCGCGATTAATTAAATCATACTATAAGACAGCTTCCAGTTGTTCCATGCTTCAAAATTCAAATTGATTACAGTGGAGACTTTATAAGCTGCAGAAAACCCTGCACGTTTCAAATGTAAAAAAGAAAAGACAAAATTTATACAAGCATTTTTACGAGAAGTAGCCAAACAAATAACGAGTTATTTACTTACATTTTACGAGATAGCGGGAATACCACTACCCTATTAAATTATCTGAGGTTGCTCGACTCGGCAGGAATGTTGGCAGGCCTTAAAAAGACGTATGCCAAAAGTTTAAGGACACGTTCCTCATCTCCGAAATTTCAAGTGTATAATACCGGGTTAATGAATGCCTTTAGGACCGAAAAATTTAACCCGACGAAAGTGCTGATGGTTGGCGATGGCGGTTTTTCACTTGGAGAATTTCTTAAAATTAACCCGGTGAAATTGTATGAGTAGCACCTAACAATAAAGCCTGACTGAAGAACAATCAGGCTTATCAATCCTCATGAAGGTAGATGGGTATTTTTTTGAAGTCAAATGTTTTGTATTCTGTAATTTTAGTTTTGTATTTCAAAACAAACCAATTATTTTTGCATCAGAATAAAACAAGCAATGAGAATAATAACCTACAAAGCCATTGACCAATACTCAGCATTACATACCGATGTAAAAGTAGCATTGGACGAATGGTACATTAAAACAGAGCAAAGCAACTGGCAGTGTTTTGCAGATATAAGACAGACTTTTAACAGCGTTGATAATGTAGGAAATAAAAGGTATGTTTTCAATATCAAAGGTAATACGTACAGGTTGATAGCGTTAATCCTATTTGCTCCTAAAATTGTATATATTCGATTTATTGGCACACATACCGAATATGACAAAATTAAAGATAGCTCAACAATTTAAAATGATAACAATGAAACGAATAGTAACCAACGCAGAATACGAAGCCATAATGACTAGGGTAAATGAACTTGTGGAAATAGTGGACGATCTTACTCCTTCGACAGATAAAAATTTGATAGAACTTGATTTTTTGACCGATTTAATAGTGGCATACGAAAAGGAGCATTACCCGATAGGTAAATTATCGCTCAGTGATGTAATGAAAGCACGGATGGAGGAAATGAATATTACGCAACGAGCTCTGGCTGAAATGCTTGAGATAAGCCCCCCCAGAGTAAGTGAATATCTTACCGGAAAATCGGAACCTACTTTACAGGTCGCACGAAGGATACAAAAACAATTGAATATTGATGCCAGCGTGATACTGGGTACCATATAACATGAACAGTATCAGAGAGAGGCTGTCCAATACTTTTTGGACAGCCTCTCCTAGCCTTTAGAAAATTTTATTTGGTATGATTAAACCAATGCAGTTCCGGTCATTTCTTCTGGCTGAGCAATGCCCATAATTTTCAATAATGTCGGGGCAACATCGGCCAGTACACCATCGGCAATTTTTCCCGTTTTGCTTTCATTTACCCAGATACAGGGCACCGGGTTGAGCGAGTGGGCTGTGTTGGGTGAACCGTCTTCGTTGATGGCATTGTCGGCATTGCCATGGTCGGCAATGATGAGCACATCGTAGCCACCTTTTTTGGCAGCAGTGACCACATCCTTCACGCATTCATCCACAGCCACAACTGCTTTATAAATGGCTTCGTAAACGCCGGTATGACCAACCATATCGCCATTGGCAAAGTTCAAACATACAAAATCGGCTGTTCCATTTTCCAATTCGGGAACAATGGCATCGCGAATATCGAAAGCGCTCATTTCGGGTTTCAGGTCGTAAGTAGGTACCTTTGGCGAAGGACACAAAATGCGTTTTTCTCCGGGGAATTCCTTTTCACGGCCGCCAGAAAAGAAGAAGGTAACGTGAGCATACTTTTCAGTTTCGGCAATCCTGATCTGCTTCAAACCATTCTCGGCAATCACTTCACCCATGGTTTTGGTCACATTATCTTTTCGGTAAATGACATTAATATTTTTGAAATCAGCCTTATACTCGGTCATGGTGTACCATTCCAGGTCTTGTGTTTCCATCCCGAAATCGGGTAAATCTTCCTGGGTAAAGGCAATGGTGGCCTGACGCAGGCGATCAGTACGGAAGTTGAAACAAATTACCACATCGCCTCCTTCAAAAGTAGCCAGAGGAGTTCCATCGTTGTTGGTAAGCACAATGGGTTGAATAAATTCATCGGTAACCCCCTTGTCGTATGACTGTTGAATAGCCGTCAGAACATTGTTGGCTTTTTCGCCTTTTCCTTCCAACCATAAATCGTAGGCCAGCTTCATACGGTCCCAGTTTTTATCGCGATCCATACCATAGTAACGGCCAATGATGGATGCAAAGCGGGCAGTGGTACCTTTCAGGTCTTCCAGATCGGTTTGAAGAAATCCCAGTCCGGAGCGGGGGTCGGTGTCTCGACCATCGGTAAGTCCATGGATAAAGACTTTCTCAAGTCCCATTTCGGTGGCAATCTGGCAAAGGGCAACCATGTGTTTGCTTAACGAATGCACACCGCCGGGGCCAATGAGCCCTACCAAGTGTACTTGTTTATTGTTGTCTTTGGCATAATTGTATGCTTTCAATACCTGTGGGTGACTCCAAAGGGAACGATCCTTAATGGCGCGGGTAATCTTTACCATGTCCTGGTACAATACCCTGCCGGCCCCTAAATTGAGGTGACCTACTTCGGAGTTTCCCATTTGCCCGTCGGGTAAACCAACATGTTCACCGCTGGCCAGCAATTTGGCATGAGGGTACTCAGCCAGGAGTGAATCCATAAATGGTGTTGGCGCCGTAGCCACTACATCGCCCTTATCACCTTTTCCCATCCCCCAGCCATCGAGGATCATCAACAAAGTCTTCTTGTTTTTCGACATATCTAATGAGTTTATTATCTGTAAAAAATCTGTGCAAAATTATCAGTTTGAACAGAAGTATCATCACGAAAGTTCCCTTTTTCAAAAAAAATAAGCGAAGCTTAAACCATGACCTTCACACTTCAAAGGGTTCCATGAGCTGCCTTGCAGAAAAAAATGATGATTTTTTGTGAATTCCTGAAATGTTTTCAAAAGTTTTGTATTTTGCCCCCATCAAAAGGATCATATTTTGACTGCTTCTTGTGTTAAGTATTTTAACTAAACTTTGTGTATAGTCCCTAGAATGAAAAAATTTAACTGATTGACAATGAACACCTCAAAACCAAGAGTAATTAAAGATTACGATAAACTACCCGTTGAAATTCAAGAACAAATCAAGCTTGAATACCCTTATGGTTTTAGCGATAACCTGATTTCTTTTACGAACAAGGACGGAGCCATTGTTAGTGCTTTACCATTCGAGACCGAAGACAAGTACTACATGGTTCGAATGACCATCAGCGAAGCCATCAAAATTATCGAAGACGACAATGACTTTGATGCTGATGGCATGTTAAAAGACGGCATCAAAGAAGAATACGAAAGCAAATACAGCGATGACGACTTCGAAGATCTAGAAGACATACCTGATGACATCAGTGACGATGAAAGTGTTTTCGATTAAATATTAAAAAAGCATGGCTTCCTTTCGAAAGCCATGCTTAATGATTTGTTTTTCCTCTTATTCTTTAAAATCCAACCCTCATATCTACTTAATCACAGTAGTTATTCCCCCTATCAACAATTGTGTATTTGGTGTTGAACTTAAACATTACAAAATTACGTCCCTGTTGCCTAATTTGAAATAGCTCAAACTATACAAAAACTCTACATCGGAACATTCGGCGCATTTCCCTTGTATTGAACTATGTGACTTTTGTTACAACCCTATTTACTTCCGGCTATTATATTCGTAACGTTTAAAAAAAGTCAAAACAATGTTACATACCAGTTTAGATCATATACTAACGAAAGCAGATTTTGATCAGCTATTAAAGGATAACGATCAGGTGATGATTTGCTGCGGAAGGATGGGACCCATGTGTATTCCTGTATATGCAGCCATGACAGCGCTTAAGCAAAGTTATCCCAACATCAGATTTGCCGATATGGAGTTTGATATTCCTGTTGCATCGGAGATCAGAAATGCTCCCCAGGCAAAAGGGTTCATGGGGTTACCTTTCACCTTTTATTATAAAAACGGTGAGGTGGTAGCAGCCACCAGCAGTATACAAAACAAGGAACAAATCACAAAAATTCTGGATAAACACTTTAAATAATGAAAACGATGAAAAGCATTCACCTTGCAGGAATTATCCTGTTCTTATTCGCTTCGATATACGCAACAGGCAACGAGCCAGCCGTGAACGATGGCAAAGCTGTCATCAACATGACCAAATCAGATTTTCTGACCAAGGTGATGGATTACGAAAAGAACCCGGCAACCTGGGTATTCAAGGGAGACAAACCTTGTGTCATTGATTTTTATGCCGATTGGTGTGGCCCGTGCCGCATTACCTCCCCCATTTTGGAAGAACTGGCCCAGGAATACAAGGGAAAAATCAACGTTTACAAAGTTGATGTCGATGTTGAAAAGGAATTGTCGCAAGTATTTGGTATTACTGGAATTCCGGCATTCTTGTATTGTCCCATGGAAGGCAAGCCTACCATGACCTCGGGCATTGCACGCGACAAGGACCAAACCAAAGAGATGTTCCGTAATTATATTGAGACCATTTTATTGAAGAAGTAATTTTAAGGAAAAGGAAACTTCGGAAAAGTGAAGATTAGCAATAGAAAAGAGGCGTTTCGTTTGAGGCGCCTTTTTCATTTTCATGCTTTCAGTTGAAGTAAGGCACTTACAAACAAATAAGCGGCAAAGGCTACCAAAAAGAATCCACATATTCCAATTAACAAACGGTAAACTTTATCGGTGAATAATTTTTTTCCGCGCGAAATGGCCAGTGAAATTGCCCCGTACCAAATCAGGTCTCCGGCAATGTGCCCGGCATAAAAACTGGTAATTCCTGCCATCCCAATTTGCCGGGCATGCATGATGTAGCCCAGGCCAATGGTTGCCCACCAGATGATCCAATAGGGATTGGCCAAACTCATCAGCGCACCGGCAAGTACCAGATTGTTTTTTTTCCCGACCACAGCCTGAGTCTGCACCGTCAACGCAGGCAGGGATTTAAACATCCCCCAGGCCATCCATAACATGATGGTTCCACCAGCAAAAGCCACCACCAACAAAAACACATTGTTGTTGAACAAGGGAGCAAGCCCCAACAAAAGTGCCACAACCAGCAGCATTTCGAGCATGGCATGACCCAACATAAGCAAGGGACCGGCCACAGCTCCGCGACGGCTGCTTTCACTGATGGTTACCGTGAGCAATGGTCCCGGCATCATTGCCCCTGAAAAAGCCACGACCAACGATGTGAAAAATATAGTGATCAAACCCATTGAATAATCTTTTGTAGGTTGGTTTCAAGTAAAAGACGATCGGCAGCAGACCAGTTCAACAATGCAAATTCATCGGGTGAAAACCACAGCAAACGGTCGTGTTCCTGAGCTTTCAACTGACCTGTTTCAAGCCTGCAAAGAAAAGGGATCAGTCGGATCTTCTTGGAAGGGTAGTCAAAGTCCACGGGCTGCAGTGGATGAACAATGCATACCTCAACGGCCAGTTCTTCCTTGATTTCCCTCAAAAGACAAGCTTCTTCGGTTTCACCCTGTTCAATTTTACCTCCCGGAAATTCCCATTCCAATGCATGCTCCGATGCAGCATTTCTCCTGCAGGCCAGCAACTTTCCTTGTTCAACAATCAAGGCACAGCTAACCTGAATTCTGTTGGTTTTATGGCCATTCATCTCAGTGTTGTTGGAATCAAAAACATCCTTCTTCAAAGTCTCATGATTTTGTTTCAATGCTCAGCGGGTTTCATGGTTTAAAAATAGTAAAACACTTGATCTGTAAATTGGCTAAAAACAAGATTCTCATTAGAAAGACTAAAAAGATTCTGTTATATTCGCAACGAATACTCAACGGCATGGTTATACCACCATACCTCAAAAAAGGTAACAGATTAAAAATGAAGCAATGAACTACAAAAAACTGAACATTATTGTCGGGTGGATAACCTTTGTCATCGCAACGGTCACCTATTTATTGACCCTCGAACCAACAGCCAGTTTTTGGGATTGTGGTGAGTTCATTACCACTGCTTTCAAGCTGGAAGTAGGACATCCGCCCGGAGCTCCCCTGTTCATGTTGATAGGCAGGTTTTTTACACTGTTTGGTGGATCCGAAAATGCGGCTTACCTGATGAATGTTTTATCAGCTCTGGCCAGTTCTTTCACCATTTTATTTTTGTTCTGGACCATTACCCATCTGACCAAAAGGTTGTTTACCGATGAAGAAAACCCTTCAGCCGGAAGCTTGATAGCCATTTTGGGAAGCGGTTTGGTAGGTGCACTGGCTTATACTTTTTCCGATACTTTTTGGTTTTCGGCCGTTGAAGCCGAAGTATACGGCACCTCATCGCTGTTTACAGCCCTGGTATTTTGGGCCATCCTGAAATGGGAAAACATTGCCGATGAGCCCTATGCCAACCGTTGGCTCATTCTGATTTGTTACCTGGCAGGCTTATCGGTAGGCGTTCACTTGTTGAACCTGCTGGCCATTCCCGCCATTGTATTCATTTATTACTACAAACGTTACAAGGTTAGCAACAAAGGCATTTTTTATGCATTGCTGGTTTCGGGTGTTATTTTGGGGATTATTCTATACGGGATCATTCCCGGTGTGGTATGGATTGCTACCGTGTTTGAACGTATTTTTGTGAATGGCTTGGGTGCGCCACTGCACAGCGGTTTCTTCATTTATGTCCTCTTGCTCACAGCAGCCATTGTTTATGGGATTTATTATACCCACCAGAAAAGGATGGTATTGGCCAACACTGCAATCCTGGCAGTAACAGTCATTATCCTGGGTTTTTCGACCTATGCCATCATCCCCATCCGTTCGAATGCCAATCCACCCATGGATCAAAACAGCCCCGACAATGTTTTTGCCATGCTGTCGTTCCTGAACCGTGAACAATACGGCGATCGGCCCTTGTTGAGCGGCCAGTTTTACGACTCACCCCTCGATGCCGACGAACAATATGTGCACGATAAAACCGAATACCGTGTCAAAGACGGAAAATACGTGGTTTCAAACGAGCGGCAGAAACCCAATTACGACGACAATTTCACCATGTTCTTCCCGCGTATGTGGAGCAAAACCGATCCACGACATGTGGAAGCCTACAAGGAATGGGGCCGCATTAAAGGAAACAAAAAAACCTACCGCGCACCCACCGGTGAAAACCAGGTCATTGTGATGCCCACCTTTGCCGAAAACCTGCGATTCTTTTTCAATTACCAGATCAACTTCATGTACATCAGGTATTTTATGTGGAATTATGCAGGGCGTCAGAACGACATTCAGGGCCATGGAAATGCCATTCACGGAAACTGGATCAGTGGTATCAAATTCATCGATGAGGCACGACTGGGTAACCAGGATAACCTGCCATCGAAATATGCGAACAACCCGGGGCGTAACCGCTATTATTTCTTGCCCCTTTTATTAGGGATTTTGGGAATTGTATTTCAAAACAAAGCAGGACGTCAGGGAAAACGCGACTTGTGGGTGGTTTCACTGCTTTTCATCCTCACCGGAATTGCCATTGTGGTATACCTCAATCAATATCCTTACCAGCCGCGTGAACGTGATTACGCCTTTGCCGGTTCGTTTTATGCATTTTCAATCTGGATAGGGATGGGTGTTGCAGCGCTTTATAATTGGACAAAAAGCCTCCTTCCCGAAAAAATAGCCGCATCAAGCGTAAGCCTTGTGGCTTTATTGGCCGTTCCTGCACTGATGGCTTCCGAAAACTGGGACGATCACAACCGTGCCAAAAGAACTTCGGCTGCCGATTTTGGAAAGAACTACCTGCACAGTGTAGAACCTCAGGGAATTATTTTTACCAATGGCGACAACGATACCTACCCGCTCTGGTACAACCAGGAAGTGGAAGAATTCGGTACCGATAAAAGGGTTTGCAACCTCAGCTATTTCCAAACCGATTGGTATGTCAGTCAGATGCAACGCAAAGCCTACGAATCGGAGCCCCTACCCATCAGTTTCAAATACGATGAATACGTGCAGGGAACCAACGATGTGATCTACATCGTGGAAGACCAACGACTAAAAGGAAAAAGTATTGAACTGGGCAAAGCACTTGATTTTATTAAGGACAAAGATCCACGTACAAAAATTGCAAGGGCCAACAATGCCTCATACCTGCCGGTACGCAATCTCTATATGGTGGTTGATAAACAAGCAGTGATTGAAAACGGCGTAGTGAAACCCGAATTGTACCATCAGATTGTGGACACCATGTTCATTGAAATTTCAGGCAATTACATTGCCAAAGACCAGTTAATGCTCCTCGACATGTTGTATCACAACAACTGGAAACGGCCCATTTACTATGCCATTTCGGTGGGAACGGAGAAATACCTGTCCCTCGACAAATATTTCAGGCTCGAAGGACTTACCTACCGGATTGTTCCCATCCTGAGCAGTGGTGATTCGTTCCAAAAAGGAATTGTTGAAACCGAAATCATGTACAACAACGTGATGAACAAGTTCAAGTGGGGTAACATCAAAGAGCCCGGAGTTTATGCCGACGAAAACAACCGCAGGATGCTTACGAATCTTCGGAACAACTTTCAGCGTTTGGCCGAAGCACTTTTGGAAGAAGGCAAACACGATGAAGCAGTTCTGGTACTCGATAAATGCATGGAAGAAATTCCGGTTGAAAAAGTGCCTTATGATTATTTTGCCCTGCAAATTGCCCAGGTTTACCTGAAAGCCGGCGAAACCGAAAAAGCCAAGAACATGATCAGGGAAATGTCGAAAGAATTTACCGATGAACTGAACTATTATTATGGATTCAGCAAGCGTTACTTTGCCTCCCTCGAAAGTGAAATTCGCAGCAACCTTTTCTTTTTAAATGAACTGGTAAGCATGTCGAAACAGGTTAACGACGAGGCACTGCATCAGGAAATAAAAGAAAACTTTGAATTCACTTACAACCAGCTCATTTCGCGGCAGTAAGTGGTGAAAATATGATAGCAACAATCGGGAGAACCGTTGAATGGCGGTCTTCTGTAAATATTTATGGGACAAAAATTCAACCTGCGCGTACACCTTCCCGACTGGATAACCTCCATGTTTCCTGAAGCAATCTGGAGTTTACCTACCGGCAATAAGGTGATTTACCTGACTTTCGACGATGGCCCGGTACCTGAAGTGACCCCTCAGGTACTGGAGATTTTGCGCAGTTACAACATCAAGGCCTGCTTTTTCATGGTAGGTGAAAATGCTGCTCGTTATCCCTGGCTGATGGAACAGATAAAAAAGGAAGGCCATAGTGTGGGCAACCACACCTACAACCACATTCAGGGAATCAGGTCGAAGAACAGCACCTACCTGGATAATATTAAAAAAGCCGACCAGTATATTCGCTCGAACATGTTCAGGCCTCCTCACGGCACGTTGAAAAGAGGTCAGTACCGAACCATTGTTCAGCAATACAAACTGGTAATGTGGGATGTGGTGAGCTGCGATTACGATGCATCGATCACCCCCGACGACTGCGTGAAAAACGTCATCGATTTTGTGAAAGATGGTTCCATTATCACCTTTCATGACTCACTCAAGGCTAAAAAGAATGTTCTGGAAGCCTTGCCCAAAACCATCGAATATTTATTGAATGAAGGGTACCGTTTCGAAAAAATTGAATTTCCCCAAAAAGAACCCCATAAAATTGTACCCCTTCAGGAAACAAACGGAAACCGGAAAAGTAGAATCATCAAACTCCTGAAAGGAGCATAAATTAAGGAAGCTGAAAATGAAAATTTTAATTGTTGGATCGGGCGGAAGAGAACATGCCCTTGGATGGAAAATCAAACAAAGCAAACAGGTTGAACAGCTCTATTTTGCCCCGGGCAATGCTGGAACTGCATCGTTGGGTCAAAATATACCGGTTGGAGTTAGCAGTTTTGGTGAAATCAAGCAGGCAGTTTTACAACACCAGATCGACATGGTACTGGTGGGACCTGAAATTCCTCTGGTAGATGGCATCCGCGACTTTTTCCTGGCCGATGAACAACTTTGCAAGATCCCCATCATTGGTCCCGATCAGCAGGGAGCCATGCTTGAAGGCAGCAAGGATTTTGCCAAAGCCTTCATGATGAAATACAACATTCCCACTGCCCGTTATGAAACCTTCACAGCCGGTGAAACCGATAAAGCTGCCGGTTTCATGAAAACGCTTAACCCACCTTATGTGTTGAAAGCCGATGGACTGGCTGCCGGGAAAGGGGTGCTCATCATTGATCAATATGATGAAGCTTTAACTGAACTCTCGGCCATGCTCGACGGAAAATTTGGGGATGCCAGCAGGAAAGTGGTCATTGAAGAATTCCTCTCCGGAACCGAACTGTCAGTGTTCGTTCTCACCGACGGGAAGAACTATAAAATTTTGCCCGAAGCCAAAGATTACAAACGCATTGGCGAAGGCGACACAGGATTGAATACCGGCGGTATGGGAGCCATTTCGCCAGTTCCCTTTGCCAACATGGAATTCATGAAGAAAGTGGAAGAACGCATTGTGATCCCTACTGTTGAAGGATTGCAGAAAGAGCAGATTGATTACCGCGGCTTCATTTTTCTGGGACTGATCAACGTAAATGGCGATCCCGTGGTAATTGAATACAACGTACGCATGGGCGATCCTGAGACCGAAGCCGTAATGTTGCGCATCGCATCCGATTTTGTTGACCTGCTCAAAGGAGTAGCCGAGCAAAACCTGAATACCCGGGAACTGATAATTGACCAACGGAATGCAGCTACCGTGATGATGGTTTCAGGTGGCTATCCGGGTGATTACGAAAAGGGAAAAGTCATCAGTGGCACCGAAAAGGTTAGCAATAGCCTGGTGTTTCACGCCGGAACAGCTTTAAAAGATGGTGAAATTGTAACAGCCGGCGGACGTGTTCTGGCGCTGAGTGCTTATGGCAGTAGCCGTTCGGAAGCATTGGAAACAGCCTATCAGGATGCAGCCCTGATCAGTTTTGAAGGAAAGTATTATCGGAAAGACCTGGGTTTCGACCTGTAAATCAGTTAACGCGATGCATCTCCTTGCGCTTTGTTGTAACTGATGCGTGATCTTTCCAACCAACAAGCCACTGTTTAAAAAAACCTGACATGTTGCTAAGGATTATCAAGGCCAATCATTTTTACAACTTCATACTCATACCACTATTGGGTTTGTTGATGTTGTGGCCTGCCCTAACAGGCAAACATGTGATGGATACTGACACCTATGCACATGTTTCACCCCTTTTCCAGCCCATCATCAGTCAGGGAATTTCCAATTATGCAGCAGTATTGATCAATTTTGCCGTGGTCCTGATGATTTGCTTCCTGTTACTGCAAATCAACGCCCGTTTTTCATTTGTAAAAGAGCGCACTTTCCTTCCGGCTTTTCTATTTTTGGTCATCGTATATGCCTTACCCGAATTAAGGATTATTCAACCTGTATTTTTTGCCGGATTGTTTTTAATCCTATCCATCCGAAGTATTTTTGCATCGTTCGAAAAAAAAGAAGCAATCAGAAATGCCTTCGATGCAGGTTTTCTGATCGGGCTGGCAGGGCTCTTTTATTTTTATGCAACTTTTTTTGTTATTCTCATCCCCTTCAGCATTTCAATTCTCAGGAACAACTTAAGCTGGCGCGACACCTTTGCTTCATTTATTGGAATGCTGTTACCCTGGTTGTTCTTTTTTTCGGCCTATTTTATTGCCAACAATCCCATGGTTCCTGTTAACTATGTAATGGATGCTTTTATCACCAAGGAAAAGTCCTTTCTAGTTCACCTCCCCATTCAGATCTATCTGGCTTACCTGATGCTGATCATTACCATTTGCAGTGTCTTCATTCTGAAACAATACGGCCTCAAAAACATTAGCGTCAGACGGTATTTTAAAATCCTGTTCCTTTTTTTTATGACATCACTGCTCATGCTTTTTATACCATATGTTTCCTCCGAAATCTTGGTTTTCTTAACTATTCCGCTTACATTTCTCATCACAAACTACCTCATCTTTATCAAACGCCGGATTTGGGCAGAATTTTTTCTGTACCTGTTAGTAGTCATCGCTGCATTGTTACAACTGTTTGTGAATGGATAGTACAAAACCAACGCTGGGAATATATGGAATTCAGGATCGCTTAGATACTGTAGATCCACAATTGACGCACGACCATGGACTGGCTTTAATGGAACAGGGAAAGGTCAGTGAATTCATTCAACTGGAGCGAATTACCAGGATCAAACGTGACAATAAACTGCACCGTTACCTGCCTGCTTTTATCAGGGAAATGCAATTGATTGATCGTGAGATGGACGTGGTATTTGCTGACAACATGCTTGGCCGTGCCTTCATTTCACAATGCGGGCAGATTCGCTTTGAAGCCCCGCTGATCAAGCGCCTTACCAAAGACTGGGAAGAGGGCCGGCTTTGGTGGTTCAACCGCGAGTTAAACAGTTATGTATTGAATCACGAAATGGCTCACGTGTTCTCGTGCCTGCCTTTCTTTGGAGCATTCAAGGAAAACAGCCTGTTGATCCATTTTGACGGAGGAGCCAGCCTTTCGAACTTTTCAGCCTGGATGTACCGCCAGGGAAAAATCATCCCGGTTGAACACCACTGGGAATTGAAACCTCTCACTGCCCTTTTCAATGCCAATGCCCTTACTTTTGGCATTATCGGCGCTCAATCAGAAAATCGGCATGCAGTTCCCAAAAAAATGATGGACTACGCTGCACTGGGAACTTATAACGAGAACATTGAATTCTGGCTAAGGCAGCACAACTGGTTTGAAAACATTTGGGACCATCGGTCGGTATTTTTTGATCGGGCTAAGGCCGATTTTCAGGTCGATCTGAAATCCTTTGATCAGCACCAAACCTTTTTACAGGATGTTGTGGCCACCATCCAGGAGGTGTTCATGCGTGAAACCCTGCTCAAAATCGATGATGTGAATACGCTGAGCAACTGCAAGAACTTGTACTATACCGGAGGTTGTGCCCTGAACATCCAAACCAATTCGGCCATTCTGGAAAGCCGCCTGTTCGATCATGTGTATATCCCTCCCTGTGCCGATGATTCGGGGCTGGCATTGGGTGCAGCTGCATTTGGTGAGTGGAAAAAAGAACAACACATTACCATCCACAACCCATATTTAAACACACATCACAACATTGCATCAACCATCAACTATAGCCCCGATGATCTCACCCTTGCAGCCAGACTGATCACTGAAGGGAAAGTGCTGGGCATATGCAATGGCCCTGCCGAAGCTGGTCCGAGGGCACTGGGAAACCGTAGCATCGTGGCTCTGCCAAGCAAAGAACTCGCCAGAAAAGTAAGTGTTGAACACAAAAAGCGGGAATGGTACCTCCCGGTTGCCCCGGTCATGCTCGAAAAGAATACCCGGTATTTTACCGGCTTACCTGTTATTCACCACCTTTCGAAATACATGCTGCTCGATTTGCCAATACTTGCAGAGAAACAACACGAAATTGCCGGAGTGATTCATGCCAATGGTTCAGCCCGCATTCAAACCCTTTTTATGCGGGACGATAACCCCTTTCTGTTTGATCTACTCACCCTGCTCGACGAGCAATACCAGGTAAAAGCACTGATTAACACATCGTTTAATGTACCTGGCGAACCCATGGTACAAAGCATGGAACAGGCAATGAACGCGGCTAAAATGATGGGAATCGATGCCGTGGTGCTGAATGGGAAAGTGCAATTAGTTATTTGAAGAACTACTAAAGAAAGGTTGAACATTGTGATCGTTAATATATTCCGTTATCCTTTCGGTTTCTTCGAATGAAACGCATTCTAAAAGTTTGGAATTTTGTATTTCCTTCCATGTTTGATGTTGATTCTGGAATTTTATATCAGGTTCGTTTCCTATTACAAAATACTTTCCGTTTTCATTATTTAGCTCGAAAGTTTTCATTAGGACGAACAAACTAGAAATTAAAGAATCAAGATAAAAATTGGGCTGGTTAAAATCTGTGAATCTTCCTACTACCGGAATCTCATTCCTTCCAATAAAATCCAAATCAACAGGCATTACCAAACCTTTAATTTCACCGGTTTCAATTCTACGATCTAAATTCACATTCTTTTCTATGGTTGGATACAGTATAGTTTTCACTTTTTCAACTGGTGATATCTGTTTATGTTCCTCTATTTGGGTAAAAACCATTTCGGTATATAAATGCTGAAAAAGTTCGTTGCTGGCGGGAACATCAATTTCAACCGGGCTGCCAAATGTAAGTGTTGTATTACTGTATCGATTCAAATAACTGAGGTAACCTTCTGAAATAACATTGAAATAAGGGACTGATGGGTCAAACAAAACATTATATTCTGTGCTTACTTTAACGTTCATATTTTTTAATGCATGTTCCATATTACGTAAAGATGTTTTCACCAACTTATAGCTTTCATCAGTAAAGAAATGCTTCATTAAAGAAAGCTTCGTTGATGAATAGGCAAACCAATTTTGTTCACCGTTGGTTAAAATTAAACCAACCGATAAACGCTCCGAAATGATGGCATTGATGGATGCAAATATGACTGAATATTGAGTTTTCATCGTAGTTGTTTTAAATAGATTAAAAAATAGCGAAATACCTTATCGAGCCACATAGGAGTAAAAATATTCTCCAAAATAGCTGTTCGTTTTGTAGCTATTGAAATCTTCCAGTCATGAGGAACTTCCTCCAGTAGTTTATCTAATTCACTTTTACAATTGGCTACGCAAAGGTAGAAATCTTTTTCAATTGTTTTAAAATCAAACAATAACTCCTTCACATAGCTTTTAGTTATAACCGCTTTAAACAAATCAGTTAAGATCAAAGTATCATTCTCTGTTTGAATGGTTACTCCATGATTTAACGAGTTTCCACTGAAAATAGTTTCATGATCGATGGGAATAAAATGAAACCCATCAGCTTTTGATTCAATAAGCAGATTATAATTGTTCCAATTGCGGTCGTCGTTACCAACCCATAGGTCAAACAACGCTATTCTAACAAGTTGATTCAAGTTGACAATCTTCTTCCTATCAGCAAGGTTTTCTTTGAAACCACTTTCGAATTGAGTAACATATTTTTGGTTTTTTAAATACATAAAGCCAATTAGCGACTGTTGTAAGCTTGCAGGTTGCAATTTACCGCTATAGTACTTATCGGGTAAATGTTCGCTTTTAATTTGAACAATAAATGGATCTAATACCTCTACACCCCATATTGCTAAAAATCGGGCAGCCAAAAATTCATTAAATAAAGTATCGCAAGGTGTGTGCTTAGAGTGCTTGCAAACATAGTATTGCCAATCGTTGCAACGCACTAAAACAGGTTCCATTTGTGTTTGAAAAACCTTTTGAATGGGTTCTATGGAATAAAGCTGTTTCATTTCTTTTTGGTGTGTTTTCTGAATGCGGCAATGAATTGGTAAATTCCGTATACGGTCTGGTTTTTCTTTATAAAACTACAAATTCCTGTTCAATAATTGGTTGGGCGTACATTATTCGATGACAACTAGTAGAGCATGGCAAAACCCCTATTATTAATTAATCAACCTTAAATAATTAATTGAGTCTTTTTGCAGAATAAAAAACAGAAAATTCTAATATTTTTGCCTTACTAATTACCAATACAGAATTACACGATGGATTACATTCGCTGGAAAGACGACTACAGCGTTGACATTGCTACCATTGACGATCAGCACAAAGAGCTGTTCCGATTGATCAACGCATTTTACAGCAACATCATGAACAAAAGCAACAAGGAGGCGATGTGGAAAGTGATAGAAGAACTTGAAACTTATGTTTATTCGCACTTTGCCACCGAAGAAGCCCTGATGCTCAAAGCCAACTACCCCAACTACAATAGCCACAAAGCCGAACACGAAAGCTTTAAGGAAAAAGTAATCGATTTCAAGAAGCGATACAACGAAGGCCGCTTACTGCTCTCGATTGAAGTGACCCGCTTTATCAAAGATTGGATCACGGTACACATCATGCAAACTGATCATCAGTACAAGGGGAAAATTTAATTTTTCTGAACAGTAATGCTGGGAAAAGAAATTTCATGGCGCTATCTTTACCTCCGGTTATGGATTCTGGAAAACTTCAAACCGGTATAAAATAGTTCAATGAATTCGAAACCACGTTTTTCAAAAGGCGAAGAGCTGGCCAACGCCATTTCGCATGGGATAGCTCTGTTTATGGCCACGGCAGCCACTGCAATAATCATTGTCTTTGCAGCGCAAAAGGGTGATATTTGGCTCGTAGTAAGTACTGCAATTTTTGGGGCGACCCTTATTTTGCTCTACTTCTCTTCTACCATGAACCACTCGCTGGGTCATGGCCGGGCCAAGGATTTCTTTCACAATTTTGACCAGATTGCCATTTATTTGCTGATTGCCGGAACCTACACGCCACTGGCACTTTCCATCATCCGCCACGACTGGGGCTGGGTGATGTTTGGTATTGAATGGGGGCTGGCCTTTGCCGGATTGCTGGTAAAAGCTTTCATTCCCAACAAATTTGAACGCGGGGTAAATGTGTTCGTGATTATTTCATACGTAGCCATGGGTTGGTTGTTGTTGTTCTTCCTGGGTCCGCTTGTTAAAAACCTTCCTTTATTGAACATCGTACTCATTTTTGCGGGTGGTCTTTTCTATTCGTTGGGGATCATCTTTTTCAAAATGGAAAAAATGAAGTATTCACACCTTATATGGCATTTAATGGTAATGGGTGGAAGTGTTTGTCATTGGATGGCCATTTTTCTGTATGTAATTGACAAATAAGAAGTAAGGAGTAGTTGTTGGTTTGTCCTCTGTTGCTTGTTCTGGTCGAGCTTGTCGAGACTTTTTCCTTAATTGTTGTATTCGCGGTCGCCGAGCTTGCCGAGGTGAGGTGTATACATTGCTGGGGACTGGTTGCCGGGTAATAACG
>JAFGVJ010000116.1 GCA_016938055.1 Prolixibacteraceae bacterium | reverse complement strand
CGACGAATTGGATCCCCGTGAGGGAACCCGTCAGGGATTAATCCCCATTGCAACGGCACAGGCACTTTTCAATGGCGGGAACAAGATTCACAACCTGGCCTTAACCACCACGGATGTAACAAAAGCCCAGAGCCAAAAAATGGAAGAAGAGATTAAAAATTTGCTGGCCAAAAACCACAAATTCAATCCCGAAGACCAGCGAGCCATAGGCATGTATAACTCATTGGAAAATTATGTCGAAACGATGAATATTTTCAGGGCCATTAAAATGTTTGTATGGCTTATTGGAATTGGGACCCTCATTGCCGGTATTGTTGGTGTGAGCAACATCATGCTCATTGTGGTGAAAGAACGGACCAAGGAAATAGGTATCCGGAAAGCACTGGGTGCCACCCCGGGTTCCATCGTAGGACTGGTTCTTTTGGAGTCGATATTAATAACCGCCGTTGCCGGTTATGTGGGAATGTTCCTGGGAATTTCTTTAATGGAAGGATTGAATTTTATGATGGAACAACAGGCACAGGCTCAGATAGGGGCCAATGGCGATCAGGGGGAGTTCAGAATGTTTATGAACCCCACGGTTGATTTGCGCATTGCCATCAGTGCCATGCTGCTACTGGTATCGGCAGGTGCCCTGGCCGGATATTTTCCTGCCCGTAAAGCGGCATCCGTTAAACCCATCGAAGCACTTCGCGACGAGTAAATCAAAGCCCCAACCCATCCTCTCCAAAGGGAGGATTCAAAAGAAGGCTATAAAATAGAAAATATGAAGACAATTAATAACATAACTTATAACCACTCCTCCTTAGGAGGGGCAGGGGGAGGCCATCATGTTTGATATCGATCGTTGGAAAGAAATTATCAGTGCCCTGAAAAAGAACAAACTCCGGAGCTTTTTAACTGCCTTTGGTGTTTTTTGGGGTATCTTCATGCTCATCGTCATGGCTGGTGCCGGCAAAGGGCTCGAAAATGGTATTACCCAAGGTGTAGGACAGTTGGCCACCAACTCCTTCTTCATGTGGACACAACGTACCGGTGAGCCTTACAAAGGTTTGCGCCGTGGCCGATTCTGGAATTATGAAAACGAAGATGTGGAGTTTATCCGCAAACACATTAAAGAAGCCGAGATTGTAGCACCGCGCTTATTCGCCGGTGGAGGCGGAGGAAACAATACCATCAGGGGTGATAAAACAGCTTCGTTTTACATCAAGGGCGATTACCCCGAATGGAACGACATCGACCCCGCAACTGTTCTCAAGGGGCGCTGGCTCAATGAAGTGGACATCATTCAACGACGTAAAGTTTGCGTAGTTGGTGAAAAGGTAATTGAAGAGTTGTTCACGAAAGAGGAAAACCCCATCGGGGAGTATATTCGGGTAAACAGTGTTTATTATCAGGTTGTAGGCGTCGTAAAACCGGTATCGGGTATCAATATGAACGGCCGAACCGAGGAAAGCATTTTTATGCCCTTTTCTACCATGCAGGTTGCCTATAATTACGGAAACCAGGTCCATGTGATGGGCATTACCGCCAAACCGGGTTACAGTGCCAGTTTTGTGGAAGACAAAGTCATGGCAGCCTTAAAAGAACGACATAAAATAGCCCCAACCGATGTCCAAGCCATTGGACACGTTAACCTGGAAAAACAGTTTAAACAATTTGGCGCTTTGTTCATGGGAATACAGGTTTTGACCTGGATTGTTGGAATTGGCACGCTGCTGGCCGGGGTGATTGGGGTCAGCAACATCATGCTGGTGATCATCAAGGAACGCACCCAGGAAATTGGGGTGATGCGCGCCATAGGGGCAACTCCCAACAAAGTCATTTCCCAGATCATTATGGAAAGTGTATTCATTACCACCCTTGCCGGGTACATAGGACTGTTTGTTGGAATATTATTGCTCGAAGGGTTTAATTACGCGCTCGAAATGGCGGCAGCCAGTGGCAACAGTGAAATATTCATCAAAAATCCCGAAATCAACCTGTCGGTAGCTGTTGCCTGTTTGTTGGTGCTGATTGTTTCAGGAGCCATTGCAGGCTATGTACCCGCCAAAAGGGCTGTTTCCATCAAGCCGATTGATGCACTGAGGGCGGAATAAAACAGTCAATAGTTAAAAAGTCATTAGTCAATAGTCATTAAGGAAAAAGAAAAAAGGATGAAACTGGATGATTTGAAAGTATATCAAAAAGCGATGGAATTGGGAGATATTTGCTGGAATCTGGTATCAGCGTGGAATTACTTTGAAAAGGACACGATTGGAAAACAGCTGGTTAGAGCATCCGACTCAATTGCCGCTAATATTTCTGAAGGATTCAGAAGGTTTCATTTTAAAGAAAATATTCATTTTAATTACATCGCACGAGGTTCACTGTTCGAAACAAAAACATGGATCGATAAAGCAGTAAACAGAAATCTAATTTCACATGAACAGCAAGGCGATCTTCAAATACACATTAACGACATCGCCAGAATGCTCAATAGCTATATATCTTCAATTGAACCGAATCAATTGAAAGAGCCCGATTCAGATTATCAAAATAATGTATTAGACCCCTTTTCTAATGACCAATGACCAATGACCAATGACTCAATGACTTTGATACAAGCATCTATGAACGATAAAATTTAATCAAGTATTCAAAAATATTAAAGCACAAAAATAAACAAGTCATGAAAAAAATCTTAAAAATTGCTGGAATTGTTATCCTCATCGGGATTTTCCTGGGAACATTCTATTTCCTCTACTCCAAATCAAAAAAGAAACCGGAAGTATATAAAACACAACAACCGGTCATCGAAACCATTACCAAGAAAACCGTAGCAACGGGCTCGGTAGTACCCCGTTATGAAATTGAGATCAAACCCCAGGTTTCGGGCATCATTGATGAAATTTATGTCGAAGCCGGAAAGATGGTGAAATCAGGCGATATTTTGGCCAAGGTCAAAATTATCCCCGATATGGTGAACCTGAACAATGCTGAGTCGCGTGTAAACCGGGCACAGTTGAACTACGAAGATGCCAAAATCGATTACGAACGTCAGCACGAATTGTACGAGAAGAAGGTAATACCTTTTGAAGAATACCAAAAGGCACAATTGGCCTTTAACACCGCCCGCGAGGAACTGGCTTCGGCCGAGAACAACCTGGAGCTCATCAAAAAAGGAGTGACCAAAAGCTCAGCAAAAACCACCAATACCCTGATACGTTCTACCATCAACGGCATGGTCCTCGATGTGCCAGTTGAAGTTGGGAACTCTGTTATTCAGGCCAATACTTTTAACGCAGGAACCACCATTGCTGTAGTGGCCGATATGACCGACATGATTTTCGAAGGCAAAGTAGACGAGACTGAAGTAGGCAAGGTAAAAGAGGGAATGGACATTGTCCTCACCATAGGTGCCATCGATAATGAAAGCTTTGATGCTGTACTGACTTATCTCTCGCCTAAAGGGGTGGAAGAAAACGGAGCTATTCAATTCGAAATCAAGGCCGATGTGAACCTGAAAGAAGGCCAGTTTATCCGTGCCGGATACAGTGCCAACGCCAGTATCGTGCTCGAAAGCCGCGACAGTGTCATTGTGATTCCCGAAGGCTTGTTGAAATTCGAAAACGACTCATCGTTTGTTGAGGTGGAAGTCGATTCACAGGTATTTGAAAAGCGTTTTGTTGAAGTAGGCTTGTCTGACGGTTTGAACATTGAAGTGCTCAGCGGCCTGACCCTTGATGACAAGATCAAAGCCGAGAAAATTGATCCGAAAGAACTGAAGAAAAAAGCTGCCGAAGAAGCCGCTGCTAAAAAGTAATTCACCTGATCATAAAACATTAAATGCAATGAAATACATAATTCTAATAGCCATTACAATCGCCATGTTTGTTCAGGGCAAAGCCCAGGAAAAATGGTCGCTGCAACAATGCATCGATTATGCTTTGGCCAACAACATCGTGATCAGGCAATATGAACTGAATTCCCGGTATCAGGACAATGAATTCAAACAGGCGCGTTACAACCGTTTGCCCAACCTGAGTGCCAATGTTTCGCAGGGCATAAATTTTGGCCGGTCCGAAACCCTTGAAGGTACTTTTGATAACTTCACATCGGCCAATACCAGTGCAGGTGTCAATGCCAATGTGCTGATCTGGCGGGGTGGTACCCTGAACAATACCATCAGGCAGAATGAGTTTGCACTAAAATCGAGTTTGGAGAACCTGCAAAAGGCGAAAGACGATATCATGCTGAACATTGCTTCGGAGTATCTCAATGTACTTTTTGCCATGGAGCTGATCAAAGTGGCCGAGTCGCAGGTTGAACAAACCATGAAACAGATTGAGCGAACCAAAAAGCTGGTCGAAGCCGGGAAGATTGCCGAAGGCGCCCTGCTCGAAGTCCAATCACAACTGGCCCGCGAATCGCTCGATGTTGTTAACAGGAAGAATACCTTGCAAATTGCTACCCTGAACCTGGCCCAATTACTGGAATTGGAGGATTATTCCAGCTTCGCTGTTGAGGTTCCTGAAATTCCTGAACTGAAAGCGCAGGTCAACCTGATGAATGCTAAAGTTGTGTTTGATAAAGCCGTTGAGGTACGTCCCGAAATCAAAAGTGCCGAGTACCAATTAAAAGGCTCCGAAGTACAGCTGGAGATTGCACAAGGTGGAAAAATGCCTACACTCTCTGCTTCGGCAGGGGTTTCGAACTATTATTTTGGTTCCGAAAACGCCCCGGCTCTTGCCGATCAGCTGGAAAATAACCTGAGCGAAAACGTGGGTGTGAACCTGAGTATTCCCATTTTTAGTCGTTACCAAAACCGCACCAATGTTGAAAATTCTAAGATTCAGATCTTAAACAGTGAGTTGGAACTGGAAAGTGCCAAAAAGCAATTGCGCAAGCAGATAGAACAGGCTTATGTCAATGCAGTAGCTGCCCTGGAACGATACAATGCCAACAAAATTGCTGTCAATTCCATGCAGGAATCCTATCGTTATATCGAAGAAAAATTTACTGTTGGCCGTGTCAACTCGGTGGAGTACAACGATTCCAAAACCCGTTTGGCCATAGCCGAATCGGACTTGATCCAGGCCAAATATGAATTCATTTTCCGTTCAAAAATCCTTGATTTTTACAATGGCGTGCCCATTGAACTTTGAGTTTTTCGACACATATTTTTTATTCAACACAGAGAAGGCATCCGGAAACGGGTGTCTTTTTTTTGAACCGAAAGTGAAAAATCATCCCCATTTAGACTTAGAACAGACCATTAAAAGAACATTTTCATCCTATCATCATCCTATAGTGATCCTATAGTGATCCTATAGTGATCCTATAGTCAGTTTATTGTTAAGCGTAATCGTT
>JAFGVJ010000115.1 GCA_016938055.1 Prolixibacteraceae bacterium | reverse complement strand
TCTGTGAGAATTATTAATGTCCCTTATCATATCAAGTAGTTTAACACTTTTCCGTATTCCTGTTTACTGATCAGCCTTTAAGCCAAGTTCAAATCGATTTCTTTTTTCTCTGTTCTTTACAAAAAGAATGTTGGATCGTTGATGAAATCTTCATCGTGGTGACCCAGTATTTTTTCAATTTTGATGTTTTGTTGGCTTTCGATATTGTCTACCGAAGGTAAATGAGGTTTTATGTCGAGCACCGGGGTACCATCGAACGCGTCGATACCCGACACATAGAGCTTTCCGTCTTCAATTTTTTCAAGCTTAACATTGGTCATGCCAATTGGATTGGGACGTTTCGGGCTTCGTGTGGCGAAAAGCCCGAAATTATGTTTGTGTGATGAACTGGGTGGATGTACTTTGCTATCCCACTTTTCAACTTTATGAAAATGAAACAATACGTTGATTCTTTCAAACTGGTGTAAAGTTTCAAGAGCATCGTGGTAGGGAGGAAAAATTTCTATGATCCCCTTGTTGAAGGGATAAAGCATTCCTTGACGTGGTGCACCGGTTAAAGGTGTATACGCACTATGAAAAATCCCGATAGGGTGGTAGATTATTTTTTCGTATTTGGAGTTCATTTTCTACAGTCGATCTTGTAAATGAAAAACAACGATGAAAGTACAACAAATATGTACATGATGAAAAATGCATTAAACCCGAAAAGACTTATGATTGCTCCTCCGGCAATGGGTAGCAAGGCAGGCAAAATATTTCCGGCACCTGCAAATCCAGTGTAAATTGCACGGTTTTCGGTTGTAGAAACTTCAAGCAGCAAGCCATTCATGGTAATGGTGTACAACGAAAAAGTAATCCCGCCAAGAATGAAAACATAACGCAGCAAATACTGATTGTTAACATATACGGTGAAGGTAATGAGGATAAATGATAAAAGCACATTGAAGTAGAGGAGCTTATTGTAGCGTATCTTTTTAGAAACCAAGAAAACGAGCAAACTTACAAGAACAATTCCAATTACTTTGAATAAAAGGAAAGAGCCGGTATCGCTACTTTGTGTGTACAGCGTTTGTTTGGCATACAGCATTACGAAAGGAAGAAAAGAAATAATAATTCCCTGTGTATTAATAAATCCCAAAAAGTATGGGAGTTTTTTGTTTTCTTTTAGTTTCTTTTTCAGCATTATGATAAAATGGCCAAAACCTGTAATTCTCAATCCCGATGGCTCAATTTCTTTTACTTTCCAGAATCCACCCGATGCGATCAATAATAATGAAGCCCCAATAAAAAACATGACACCAAAATTCTCTGGGTACTCAAAAGCTGATAGCACTTTTGTTGCAAGGAATGCTGACCCAAGCACTATTCCTCCGGCAATGGTTTGTTTGGCCGAGAAAAATGTCTTTCTTTTCTCGGGCAGCACACTTTTCCCTAAAATATCGTTATAGCTGATATTGGTGAATGCACCGGCCAGTGAAAACATAGAAATAAACAAGAAAATCAGGCCAAGTACTGATGAAGACTGGTTGTTTCGCAAGTAAAACAGAATGGCTCCCAATGCAAATAATGCAAGTACACGGGTGCTGATTCCTCCTATCAGATACATTTTTTTGTAAGGTGCATGACTCACATATGGTGCAAAAAAAAGCTGAGTAAAACTAGACCCACCAAGCATAATGGCTGTAAGTATGCCAATATGCATGGCATTACCACCCGATTCGATGACCATGGCCGGGATCACTGTATCGACATCCATAAAGTTTTGGGCAAAGGCCAAAAAACCTGCATGCCATAAAAAGGCAATAAAATTATGGTCCGATATTCTTTTTGTCAATGTCATCTGTCGGTAGTCATTGTTTTAAGGATCTTGAATAATTGATTGAATATATTCAAAAGCAATTATTTATCCAGTATCACAATAACAAATAATCCATCAATCCAGCATCCAATGCTGTGAATTATTCATTTTTTGATTACCTCATTATTGCTTCTTCAATCCTTAATCGCTGATTTCATTATGCCTTTATTGATGGTAAAAAGTTTATGTTCGGGCGGATTGTTTAGGATTTCATCTTCAATCCACCGCATGTGTTTACTTAAAACTGACAAAACCTTCTCGGGAGTATCGGAATATATAACAATTGGGATAAAATATTGGTTTACCAATTTAATATTCAGGCCGAATTGTTTTGAAACGAGCACATTAACTCCTTTTTCTTTCAAAAAGTCGATGATGGCTCTCCCTTTTTGTGTTAAGGAATGTCCACCTTCTTCGTTTTGGTTTTTAAAGGGATTGTTTTCGGAGGTTATCAGTTGAAAAACACCATTATCCCATTCGTAAATCAGATATTGATAAGCATCGCCAAAGTGAGTGGGCCGAAAATTTTGTTCATGGTCAACTGCCAATGCCAATCGAATCGTCACATTTTCCATTTTAAAACTTTTTTTCAATATTTTCGGCTGCCATAACAATGGCATTTCCTGCGGGATAGAATGACTGATAAGGTTGAGCTGAATAGCTTAACTCGATCATATCGTTTACCGTGGCTCCTTTTTGAATAGCAAACGAGATAAGGTCAACAATATTGGTAACAGGTTCGCCGCTTAGCACTTGTCCTCCAATAATTTTTTGAGTGTTTTTTTCGGCCAGCAACTTTACCCGGAGTTCTTTTTTGCCGGGCATAATGGGGAATTGTGTAGTGAGTTGACTGTACCCTTTAATGATTTCGAATCCTTCTTTAAGTGCTGCGCTGGCTGATAGTCCGGTTCCGCCAACATAGTAATCGTAAACCTTGGTAGCAGCTCCGTTGATGAAACCTTTGTATTCCGAAGATTCACCCATTAAGTTATTGGCCAGCACCATGGCCATTGGTACTGCATTGGTTGCCAGTTTTCCCGGTGCACTTTCTTTGGTAATAAAGCCTGTGAATTCGGCACAATCCCCGACAGCATAAACATTGGGCAAATTGGTTTCCATCCGCTCGTTAACAATTATGCCACCACGGTTGGTTTTTAGTTTGTCTTTTGGTAAAAATGAAAGTTCGGGAACAACACCGGTTGCAAATACGACCAATCCTTTTACCGTTTCGTTATTGTTTCCGGTACAAGGAGCATAGTCGCCAAAATAAATGATTTCACCATTGTCGAGGTGCAGCTCGTTGGCGCAAGTATAACCTGTAATCTTTTCAACTTTTGAATTCAATAACAGATGAATACCATTCCGTGTAAGTTCTTCGGCAATTTTTTGTGCAAAGTCGATGCCCACCAGGTTGGGTAAAACTTGTGAAGCCATATCGACCAGCGATACATCAATGCCTTTGTGTTTCAACGCCTGGGCAAGCTCGATGCCTATTGCTCCGGCACCGACGACAACTGCACGTTTCAACCCATTATTAATCAATGATTGAATTTTTTCAAGATCGGCCTGCGTTTTGAAGCCCATCACGCCATCGAGTGTGCTTCCCTCAATTGGCGGAATAAATGGCACCGCACCAGTTGCTATTACCAACTTACGATACGATATAGGAGTATCGCTGTTTAGTATAACTTGATTTCTCTCAAAATTGACCGATGTGACCGTTCCTCTGATCAGGCTTGCTCCATTTTCGGTAACCAATTCGTCTTTCTTGAAACACTTTTTTTCGTCAATTAAATCCTCAATAACATAAGGCATGGCACAGTAAATCAGGCTATGGTCTTCGGGCCTGATTACGGCCATTTTGTATTTGTTACCCAAACGTTTTGCGAGCGTGATACCTGCAGGTCCTCCGCCAATTACTACAATATCGTACATCATTATTTTATGGTTTTATTTTTGGTCATTCAATGTTTCGATCACGCTTCCTGCTCTTTCTTTTACAATAAGATTGGTTACTGGTGCTTCCGATTTAGCGCTAAAAATCATGTCATGCCCCAAACAAAGCCCCATCATGATGTTTAATTCAGTACCTGCATCGGACAAATATTTAGCCTGTCCGGCGGGGTTGCACGAAGTGCCTTCGTATCCTTCAAGTAATTCATTAAAAGGAACCCGCCCGTGCTTACAATTTACTTTAGCTACCTCGAAACCTTCGTTTTGCAGCATTTCTTCAAGAGCATTTGCTTCTTTCGTAAACGTTGCACAATTGGCAATGCCAATTCGATGTATGCAAGCCGCTTTGGCAAAAGCAATTATTTCCTGGATACGGTTATGGCTCCGGTTTTTGGAATCTTCGGCTGATTTCATTATCATCCGATCGAAATTGTTGTATAAATTGCTGTAGTTCATTTTATTTTAGTTAGGCCTCCAACACAATTTCATCGACGGCCTTCCCGGGATAAATCATAGGAAATACGTTGGCTTCTTTTTAAATTTTCACTTCCAGCAGATAGGGGCCATCGTGCTCCATCATTTGGTTTTGGCCCACATCGGTTACAACGATGGCCTCGCCTTTTGTTTTTTCAGAAATTGTACGAATCACTTCACCCGAACGAATAAACCCTCCTTCGGGATATGCCTCTTTAAGGATAACTTTTTCGAATTCAATTTTATCGAGTTTCCGAAACTGATTCATCCACAACTGGTCGATTTTTTTAAGTTTTTGAGCATTAATAGCTTCGATAAAAGCTTTCACATCGGCATGAATGGCCAAATCGGCTTTTATGTTCTTGTTTAGCTCAGCTTTATCAATATCGACATGAACGATTTTGGCGTTGATTGCATATTTCCCGACCACTCCGGTAACACGGTCGTCGAAACGCATACCAAGTGCAACAATCAAGTCTGCGTTATTGGTAAGCATATTGGGCGCATAATTGCCATGCATGCCCAACATTCCTGCATAATTTGGATGTGTTTCGGAGATAAGCGATTTTCCCAATAAAGTTATCGCTACCGGAACATTCGTTGTTTCGGCAAATTGAATGAGTTGCTCTTCGGCTATTTCACTTGCTTGTGTTATTTGATAGTTCCACTTGGTAAGTGGCATTGAAAGACTGATCATGTCAATTTCCTGGAATGCATCGGTGCCGAGTAATGACGAGTGTGCCTGTGCTGTAATGAAAATTACTGGAATTGAATCGAGAAAAGCATTGGCAATGCCGGTAACTAAGTTGGTGGCTCCAGGTCCCGATGTAGCAAAGCAAACACCGGGCTTTCCCGAAACCTGGGCGTAGGCTTGCGCTGCATGTGCTGCTCCTTGCTCGTGCCTCACAAGTATATGTTGCAATTCGCTGTTCTTTGCAAAAAGCTTATCGTATATTGGCATCATTGCACCACCGGGATAGCCAAAAATGGTGTCCACTTTTTCTTCGATAAGCGATCGCAGGATAGCTTCGGCTCCTGTTATTTTAGAAGGTGATTTTGACATTGGATGAGCATAAATTTGTATTTCAATCATTGATTGTAAGTGGCAAAAATAGCCAATGCCTTACAACCGATTATGAAAAATCAATCGGGGTATTTTCATCTTTAACCTGAAATACAATAGCTTTTTTCCTGTCAAATTTCAGGTTGAGCGAAAGAATGGTATTTTTGTAAGAACCAAATTTAGGGTTTATCCGGTATGCAAAATGAAAAGATAATCGATAACTGTAGGGAATGTAAAAGCACTTCAAAGTGTTTTCAACACTTGTTTCCACACGAACTAGATTTTATCAGCAGTAAAAAAAAGCAACTGATTTATATGCAAGGCGAAAACATTTTTAAACAAGGTGCTTTTTCTCCTTATGTTATTTATGTGGTTGAAGGTTTAATTAAGCTTCATTTGCAAACAGGAAACAACAAAAGAATCAATCTTAAAATTGCTAAGACAGGTGATTTTGTTGGTTTCTCGTCGGTGTTTGGTGACTCGTATTATAATTTTTCGGCTATTGCGCTAAAGGAATCTGTTGTTTGCATGATTGACAAGCAGGCTCTGCTCCAACTCATGAAAAAAAACAGCGAATTTACCCTTGGGATTGCCTCACGTAACAGTAGGGATGAAAACCGTTTTCTCGATATTATTACAGATCTGAATTACAAACATATGCGCGGTAAATTGGCGTCAGCATTGCTTTATCTTGCATCTGAAGAGTTTGCAAACTATCCTGTTTTTCAATATCTCACACGACAGGATATTGCCGATTTTGCTTCGATTTCAACCGAAAGTGCCATTAAATTTTTGAAAGAATTTGAAAAGGAAAGAATTTTGAAGATTGAAGGGAAATGCGTGAAATTGATTGATCATTCGCGCTTAACCGATATTGCTAAAAATGGTTAGGCTTGCCATTGACCATTCATGAATTTATACAGATGATTTCAGCAACATTCAATTTTTGAATTAATATTCAATTCCTTCCCGGGCTTCGACACCTTTAGTGAAGTAATGCTTGACTTCTTTCATTTCTGAGTAGATTTTTCCTTTTACAAACTGGGCAAAAAAAAACATTTTTGCCGGCACCTGCCGCTCTCAAAGCCAGACCAAATGTCGCAGTGGTTTTTCCTTTCCCATTGCCAGAATAAATATGTAAAAAACTACTCATCAGATTGTTTGTTGTCGATTAGGGTAAGGTTGTCGGAGTCACATTTACGGCAATGCGATATGGGTTTCAAGGCAGATATGGTCTCTTTGCAATCGTCGCATTTGTACCAAAAATCTTCAGTTTCGAAAGTTCCACCTTTTATGACAATGGCTTTTCCTTCGACAAATGCTTTCGATATTTTTTTGCGGGCTTTATCATATAAACGTGTAAATGTTGGCCTCGAAATGTTCATTTTTTTAGCTGCATCTGTTTGATTCAGATCCTCATAATCGGCTAAACGAATGGCTTCAAATTCTTCGTACAACATGGTAACAGATTCGAGTTGTCGCATAGGAATTCCAAAGGGTTTAAACCCTTCCATGGGAGGCAACATCGATATTTTTCTATTACGGATGTGATTAGGCATGATGGTAATTTGAATGATTCTGTCGTGCAAAGGTAATTAAAGTGAACCAATGATTGTTTGAATGCAATGATGCTTAGGTTCACAAAATTTATTTCATTGTTTAAAGTTTTTTTAAAATACCTGTTGTGCTTATTTGAAACACAACAGGTGCAATGTTTGCATCAGTTTTTTTTTACCGAATCCCCTTTACAAACTCCTTTACCTTTGTTTCCAGCTCACCTTCTTCAGCCAGTTTTTTGATAAAAGCGGAGCCGATGATGCCGCCGTTGGCATGTTCACAAGCCCGATTGAAAGAGTCTTTATCTTTGATGTTGAAGCCAATCTGCGTGGGGTTTTTCAAATGCAGGCTTTTAACCCGTTCGAAATATTCAATTTGTTTTTGCTGGTCGACTGCTTTGTTGGCGCCGGTGGTTGAGGCCGATGAAACCATGTAAATAAAACCGGTACAAACTTCATCGTATTGTTTGATACGTTCGTTGCTGGTTTGCGGTGTGACCAGGAACACACTGCTCAGGTGGTGTTTTTCGTACAAAGGCTGATAATCGCGTATAAATTCATCCAATGGAATATCGGGCAGGATCAAACCTGTAACGCCGCTATCTTCACATGCCGCCATGAATTTCTCCACTCCGAATTTCCAAATCGGATTGATGTAACCCATTAGCAAAATGGGAATGGTCACTTCGTTTTTAATGGCTTTCAATTGTTCCAAAAGCAGTTTGATGCTCATGCCATTTTTCAGTGCCTTCAGGTTGCTTTGCTGAATGACCGGCCCGTCGGCTACAGGATCGCTGAAAGGCATGCCCACTTCCACCATATCGGCACCAGCTGCTTCCAGTTCTTTAATAATGGTTGCCGTATCGTCAAGGTTTGGATAACCTGCCGTAAAGTAAACGGTGAGCAATCCTTCTTTTTTATCGTTGAGTTTTTGTTGTAATCTGTTCATATTAAGCCCCTCCAACCTCCCCAAAGGGGAGGCTTAAAGTAATATTTATATTAAATGTTCTACCATTGAATGATGCTCCCCTTTAAATTCCCCTCCTTTGGAGGGGTTAGGGGAGGCCTTTACATTTTTGATATATACGTATCCATGTCTTTATCGCCCCTGCCCGAAATGGTGACCACCACCACATCGTCGGGCTTGAATTTGATTTTATTCAATGCCACCAGGGCGTGGGCGCTTTCGAGTGCAGGGATGATCCCTTCGGTACGGGTGAGCAGAAAGGCGGCATCGAGGGCTTCCTGGTCGGTGGCATCGAGGTAGCTTGCACGGCCAGTTTTAAAAAGGTGCGAATGCAAAGGTCCAATTCCCGGATAATCGAGGCCAGCCGAAATGGAGTAGGGCTCAATGATCTGTCCGTCGTGGTCTTGCATCAGCAGGGTTTTTGATCCATGGATGAATCCCACATCGCCACAAGCCAGCGAGGCGGCTGTTTCATTGGTATTGATGCCTAATCCCGATGCTTCCACGCCAATCAGCTTTACCTTTTCATCGTCGAGGTAATGAAAGAAAGTACCGGCAGCATTGCTGCCACCGCCTACACTGGCAATGAGGTAATCGGGCGAGGTGCGTCCAATTTGCTCATCGAGCTGCCAGCCAATTTCTTCGCTGATGACCGACTGAAAACGGGCCACAATGTCGGGGTAGGGATGGGGTCCCACCACTGAGCCAATGAGGTAATAAGTGTCTTCGGGATTGTTGATCCAGTCGCGCAGTGCCTCGTTGGTGGCGTCCTTCAGGGTTTTGTTCCCGCTTAAGGCCGGTACCACTTTGGCTCCCAGCATTTCCATGCGTTTCACATTGGGCTCTTGCCGGTGCACATCCAGTTCGCCCATGTACACAACACATTCAAGGTTCATCAAGGCACAAACGGTGGCGGTGGCCACCCCGTGCTGGCCGGCGCCGGTTTCGGCAATGATGCGCTTCTTGCCCATTTTTTGCGCCAGCAGGATTTGGCCAATGGTGTTGTTGATCTTGTGCGAACCGGTATGGTTCAGGTCCTCGCGTTTCAGGTAAATGTTAGTCCCGTATTTTTCACTGAGCCTTTTGGCAAAATACAGTGGCGATGGCCGACCCACGTAATTTTTCAACAATCCAATAAACTCCTGTTTGAACTCATGGGAATTGATGATTTCACGGTAACAGGCCTTCAGCTCATTCACGTTGGGTTGCAGCATTTCGGGGATGAATGCACCACCAAATTCGCCGTAATATCCGTTATCATTTGCTAAATAAGTCATGTATTTGTTCTATTTTACCACAAAGGACACCAAGTAAAGCCCAAAGAACACTAAGGTTTTTTGTGTACTTTGTGAAATCCTTTGTGTTCTTAGTGGTTAATTTGAATTATAAATCTTTCAATTTGTTTTGTATCCTTGATTCCCGGACTGATTTCAAACTTGCTGTTAATGTCAATTCCGGCCAATTTTGGATGTTGAATTTGAAGAACTTCTTCGGCATCATCGGGACCAATTCCACCGCTTAATAAAAAGGGTGTTTTGCCTTGATAATTTTCGAGCAGCGACCAGTCGAATTTTGCCCCGGTACCTCCATGTTGTTCCGAAGGGGTGTCGAAGAGGAAAAAATCGCAAAAAGGTGCATGCGCTTCAAAATCGTTTTGCTTGCTTAGGTTGAAAGCCTTGATAATACGGAATCCCTTAGCTTTCAATTTTTGGCACAACTCAGGTGTTTCACTGCCATGCAACTGCAGCGCATCAAGGTGAAATTGTTGGGC
>JAFGVJ010000114.1 GCA_016938055.1 Prolixibacteraceae bacterium | reverse complement strand
ATTTGATCATCAGTTTACAGAAGTCTTTCAGGCCTTGCGTTACCTTATTGAGCCTCCTAAAAAAGCACGAAAAAGAATAGGTTTTATTAGTGATGAAGAAAACAATGAATAGCTATGACTACAGAAAAATTAAATTTCGACAAGGATCAACTGCAAAGTGATCTGAATACCATTTTGGTTAATGCTAAAACCATTTATAATACATTAGATAACAAGCGACTTGCGCTTTCATTGATCGATTTAACCACGTTGAATTCAACCGACACAGAAGAGCGGGTTAGGGCATTTACCGAAAAGGTAAATCAGTTTCCTTCTGAATTTCCCGAACTCGATAATGTGGCAGCCATTTGTGTATATCCCAACATGGTGAAAGCTGTGGAAGAAACCCTTCAATTGCCTGAAGTAAACATTGCAGCAGTTTCAGGTGGATTTCCCTCGTCGATGACTTTTACCAAGGTGAAGGTAGAAGAAACCAAACTGGCCATCAAAGCCGGTGCCGATGAGATCGATATTGTGCTGGCCCTGAGCCATTTTTTGGCCGGTGAGTTCAACGAAGCACATGCCGATATCGCAGCCATCAAAACGGCCATGGGCGATGTCCACCTGAAAGTGATCCTCGAAACCGGGGCACTAAAAACCCCGGAAAACATTTGGAAGGCATCATTACTGGCCATCAATGCCGGCGCCGATTTTATCAAAACTTCAACCGGAAAGATGGAACCCGCAGCAACACCCATGGCTGCTTACATCATGTGTTTGGCCATTGCATTTCATTACGAAGAAACGGGTGAAAAGGTTGGTTTTAAGCCTGCCGGTGGAATCGTTACTTCCGAAGATGCCCTTATTTATTTGGCAATTGTGAAAGAAGTGCTGGGCGAAGAATGGCTCAATCCACAGCTTTTCCGTTTAGGTGCCAGCAGGCTGGCCAATAACTTACTCACAGATATTACCGGTGAACCAGTTCAATTCTTCTAAAGCAGAGTTACATGCTATGTATCCTGTCTGATTCTCACGATCCTGCCTTTAACCTGGCCGCCGAAGAATACCTTTTCAGGAATTTCACCGATGATGTGTTCTTTTTGTACGTGAATGATCCGGCTGTTGTGGTAGGAAAACACCAGAATGCCCTGGCCGAGATCAATCCCCGTTTTGTCAGAGAAAACAAGGTGCAGGTCATTCGCAGGCTGAGCGGGGGTGGTGCCGTGTATCACGATCGGGGAAACCTGAATTTTTCGTTTCATCAAACCGTACCCGACCCAGCAAAAATATCTTTCAGGGAATTCAACCTTCCCATGGTGGAGGTATTGAATCATTTAGGGGTCGCTGCAGAGATTAGTCAGCGTAACGATATATTTGTTCAGGATTTCAAGGTTTCGGGACATGCCGAACACGTTTTCCGCAACCGGATACTTAGTCATGGTACTTTGTTGTTCAATGCCGAGAAAACAGCTTTATCGCAGGCCTTAAAAAACCCTTCTTTCCATGGTTTTCAGGGAAAGGCCATCCAGTCGGTCAGGAGCAAGGTGGCCAACATTGTTGATTTTTTAAAAGAACCACTATCGATGAACGATTTTGTGTCGATGATCCTTCAGCATTTAATACACAGGGCTCCCCAAAACACGAAATATGCATTGACTCAATCGGACCTTGCAAATATTGAGCAACTTACGATTCAAAAATACGCAACCTGGGAATGGAACTTTGCTTATTCGCCTCTTTATCGTTTTGAAAGCAAAACCGTTGATCACTCATTGCAGGTGTCACTGGTTGTTGAAAAAGGTTTGATGACCAGCATTGAGATTGCTGGAGAAATCCTGCCGGCTGCACACAAAAAAGCTGTTCAACAAAAATTGCTGAACAGCCCCCATGAATATCACTCAATTGATCACAACTTGTCGGAACTGGGAATGAAGGGTTCTCGGTTCGCCAAAGTTTTTTTGGAGCTTTTATTCTGAACCGGTTTCAAAATGGGTTGTTTGACGGTGACTGATTCCGCTTTTCGAACGAATGTCAACTTCAACAAGCATGTTCGAGCGGATCTCATTCAATTTCACCACAATACTGGCTTTTCCGTTTTCATCGGGCTGCAGATCGGGCTGCCAGAGCAGGGTAGTTTGATATTTCCAGATTTCAGCGGGAATTTCCTCCTGATCGAAGCGCCACACCGGTTCTTCTTTTTCATCCTTATTTGATTTTGCACTGGCTACAGCACCGTGAGTTCTGATTTCGATGATCCCCACTGCATTCAATGCGGTGTATTGTTGTATGTCAATGGGTTCGGTACTCACATTGATGGAGGCAACTTCAGTGGGATTAACCGAGTTCAGTGCATCGATGCTTGTTCCCATCTTTTGCCCGTCGAGAATAATAAGCGCACCTTGCTGGTTAAGGAAGGAATTGTTCCCACCGTAAAACACAATTTGATGGTTCATGATTGAAAAGGGTTTGATCATGCGAATAACATCCAGTAACGAGGCACCTGATTTAAGCATCATTTCGGCATTGTTGTTTTCCCTTGGTTTACGATCTTTTGTTTCAGTCCCGGCCAGCTTCAATAATTGGCTGTTGTTTTCGACATATTCGGGTGTTGAAGGAATGCTGTAACTGGTTCTGATTTTGAATGATTCCATCATCAAAAGTTCTTCCATTGTTTCGTCGAAAGTGTGATCGAGATGAATGGTAAAGGTTTTCTTCCCTGTTTCGTTGATGGCTTTTACCACCATTCCTTTGGTTTTGTTCAATGACGGAAAATCAAAGCGTCCGTTTTCATCCGAAAGTGTGGAAGCAAGGGTTGGTTTGTTGGCATGCAGCACCATCACGGTGGCATTGGGAACTGGATTTCCATCCTTATCGGTTACAACACCACTAAAATGTTTTTTGCTTTTATGCTGATCGAGGTAGTTGACGCCTTCAAAGATTTCTTGCAAACTGAAATGCCGGTAATTGTTGGCAATCAGTTCGATGTTGGTGATGTAAATATCGAGCACTGTTTGAGGAGGTGAAGTCAACAATGGATATTTGAGGAATTGATGGGCAGCTGTCTGATGATCCTTGAACAGGTTTTGTTCATCCACCACTTTCAAGTCGATAGAACTTTCACCAAACAATTTGATGAAATTGGAAGCATCGATGGTAATTGTTACTTCGCCTTTATCAATTGATGTTTTCATATGGGTTTGAACAGCCATGTCGATATCTTCATTGGGTGTGTTGAAAATCATTCGTTCCGAAACAAGTTTTCCAGTTTCGTCGAATACCACAAAATTGACAATGCCTGTGGGAAGATCGCTGCAGGCAATCTGTAAGTTATTTTTTGGAATAGCTACGAAAGTTTGTTTGAGGTAGACTTGCCCTGCTGTGATGGCAGCCAATGTAATTTGCTGACCTATTAGATTCCCGGTATTGAGAATAGATGCTTTGATCTGTTCTTTTTCGGTTTTCACCAGGGTAAATGAACATCCGTCTACAATGGCAGCCGGTAACAAGAATTTCTGGCCTTCGCCCTGTTTTGTGTCAATCTTGAAATAGTATTGCTGACCGGGTGCTGGCATGAGACTGATCAGCCCTAAACCGGGTTTCAGCATTTTCCCCACTCCAGCTTGGTTTCCTAACTGGTCATAAATTTGCCCGGATACATCGGCCGGATTTCCGAATGGATCAATGGCCCTGTAAACTATGCGCTGAATAGTGTTGGTAAGCAAATGACCACCTTCGGGATAAAATTCCACATTGATCCTGTCATCGGTAGTGAATACCGGAAACCGTTGTGAAAGATTGTTTTTCCCCATGGTTTTAATCTCAAAGAAGAGGCCATCAGCTACTTGTCCGGGCAGTTTATACTTGAATTTGTTCAGGGCGTTCACTAGTACATTGACCCGCTCATGCATAATTTCTTCCTGATAATCGTACAACGAAATCATCAGTTTTTCTCTTTTACCGGAAGGAGAAACAGCATTGAGCCTGATGGTCAGTTCTACTTCATCGCCGGGTTTGTAAATTTTTTCGTTGAAATAGGCATTCAGTATGTAGTCGTTATTGCGCAACTGGTTCACTGTAATGGATTTTACCGCCGCCAGTGATGCTTCGTTCAGTAGCAGTGCGTTGGGGGTGTAAGCAACCAAAAATGCATTCCCTTCGGGTGTCCAGGTGGGTAAGGTAATCTGATTGCTGACCACTCCGTTGATGATCAGGTACTTTTGATCTACGATCACTTCGCCTGAACTTCCCTTGACCATGAGGATCAGGTCGGTTTCGTTAGGCAAAGATTCTGTCAGGCAGTTAAAAACTTCGGCCTTGAACCAGATTTTTTCGCCCGGAGCATACAAATCTTTGTCGGTTTTGATGAACACCTTATTTTTTGGAAAATCGGCCGATTGTTCGTTCAATATTTTGTCCAGTTCAAAGGAAACTGTTTCCTGGCCCTTTAAAGGTTTAATCAGTAGGCTGAACAGGAGGATGGAGATCAGTATTTTCATCGTTTCAAATTTTTCGATTTACAAATTGGTAATGACCAGATTTTGGTTATTGAAATTTTTCAAGGCTTTGGTCAGTTCTTCCTCGGGATGAATGATGTTGTAATTCTGCCAGAATTGATGGTCGTATTCAACAATTTTGTCGCTGAAGATTTCGTTCGACCTGAAAATTTCGCGGCGGGTAAAATGCTCGAAATTCTCTTTGTCGATATTGGTTGTCAGTATCTCGGAGATGCTTTCGAACCGGGTTTTTAGTTTTTGTTCCCGGTTGTTGATTTTTACCAGCATGGCACTGCGGGCCGAAAGCAGGATCCATTTGTTGCCCAGGTATTTGTATTGAACAGTGTGACTTAACTCAGTTGGAATGGCCCGGCAATGCTTGGGCTCTTTGTGGATGAGGGTGTTGCGTGCTTCTCTCAGCCCTTGTTTGGTGTAACGGAATTCAACGCGGGCCAATGCCCAGGTTTCTGTATCGACATAAAGTTTACCTTCGAACAACATGTCGCGCAGGTTGGCAATGGGAGTAAAACTGATGATGGCAGTTTCGCGGTTGTCGATCAATGTTTTCCGGTCGAATTCATATTTGTAAAGGTGCCGGTATTCAGGGTTGATAAAGCTTTCATGGTTTTTGACCACATCCAACTTGGTGATGTAGTAAGGGCCTCCTTTCAGCCTGAAACGGATATCGTTGTAAGGTTGTGTCGAAGCACCCTTTCGGCCTTTGAGGAATTTGACATGGTCCTGGGCTTCATCGCGGTGGTAGGGTGCTTTCAATACCTGTAATACTGCTTCCGAAATGTCGGTAAATTCATCGTTTTCCTTCACAATTTCACGGTAAAAAGTGGTCATCACCATGAATTGGTCAGTGTAATTTTTCAAGCGATTTTCCTCCAGCATATTGAGCACAAATTCAGGATTGTAGCGGATGACATCGATGGATTTTAGCTGATAATTCTTACGGTTCAGGATGATGGTCTTCGATTCATTCCCAAAAGCTGCAAGCGGCAAAAACACTGATTCATAGCCGATGCTGGAGAAACTCAGCGTGTCGGCAGCGTATTTTTCAGGAATTTTAATCACGAAACGGCCCTCGAGGTTGGACATGCTGCCCACAGCTTTTCCAACTATCCCGATATTGCAATAGGATATGGGCTCTTCCCTCCGTTCATCGATAATTTCACCACGGATGATGATAAAAGGTGAGGCTAGCAGGGCCTGTTCTTCCTGCTGAACCGGATAAAAAATTACCTGGTTCTCAATTGCGCGAATGCTGATAGAATCGTTGTTGATCAGTGCTTTGAGTACTTCAAAAAGGGCTTGTTCATGGGCCTTGATGTTGACTTTTTTGCGCGCTTCGATGAGTTCCGGGTTATAGGCAAAGTGTAGTTTGTAAAGCTGTTCAAGCGAGTCGAGGATGGCTGCTTTCGTAAGGGAATCGGCACTGAAACTGATGGAACGCGTAAGGGTGCTGTTACCCGTTTGTGCATATCCCAAGCCGGTAAGCTTTAGCAAACCAGTCAAAAGGAATATGAACATCAGTCTGGACATATTGAATCATCAGTTTTTAGAAAATTTCGGCCAGATAAAATGTGGTTTTTATCCTTTCACCATTCCGGAGAATGGTCATGTTGATTTTTTTATCCTGCTTTTGGCGCAATGTCAGGTTAATATCGTTCAAGGTCAAATCGGTATGACTACGGTGGTTGACAGAAATAACCTGGTCGCTTTCCCTGATTCCGGCATTCCAGGCCGGTGAGTTTTCAATGATGTTGTTGATGGTATACACCGGAACACCCGGTACAGGGTTGATGATTTCCAGCCCGCTCATGTTGTAGTAAAATTTATCGTTGAAATTGCCATTCGGCCTCATAATGAGCCTTCTGTTGTAGTAATCGAAGGTGACGGTAAAGCGACGTAACACTTCACCTCCGATGGAGCCGTTCCTTTGTTCGGCCAGTACAACATTGTTGATATATTCCGACTCAGGATACGAAACAATGGGGGTCGTAAGGTTAAGGCCAGCCAGCCAAAGATCGTTTATCCGACCTTTGTAACCGAACAAATCGCCGCCCAATCCGCTGCCCAGGAAGGAATAAATGTTTTGATCGGGGATTTTTAACAGGGTATCTGATTGGGGTGAAAGCCAGAGTGCATCGCTGGCGCCGGTATCGATCAATAGTTTTACGGGAATCACAGAACCATCGGTCTGAGCAATTTCGGCATTGACAACCGGTTTGCTGCGTACAAAGCTAATGGGCAGCACCAAGTCGTTCTTTCGGGGTTTGTACTCAAAAAACTGGGGTTTGATCAACACAATTTCTTCGTTATGGTAATCCACCTCGATGATGTAATGTTTGAAGAGGTTGAAGCCAATTAACCCATGTACCGGCATTCCCAGGATTTGTGATATTTGAAAATTCTCGTCAAGTACCACGTTGATTTTTTGGTGTTCGGCCCTGAGCCCAGGCAGGGTGATGGTGTTATCGCCACTCTGATAGGCCTGGGTGGTCATTTCGTTGCCCAATCCGCGCAGCTCAATGGATTTCAT
>JAFGVJ010000113.1 GCA_016938055.1 Prolixibacteraceae bacterium | reverse complement strand
TTGCCCTTGGTAAAGAAGAAAAAATCGGAAAAGGTATAAAAGTGATGGGAATCGCCCATCTGCTTGATTTTCTTGCCAAAAAAATAGAAAACAAAGAGGCCAATCACCGAACCGATAAAGTACCAGTAGGCACCCAGTCCGTACATATACACCAAAGCAGTGTAAGTCAGCAAAATGGCCGCGCCAATTCGACTCGAAAAAATGGTACTGGTGGCCTCGAGGGTTTTCAGTTTCCGGTTGGCGATCAGGTAATCTTCTTTGTCCTGTTTACGACCGGTACGAAGCCCTACATATAAAATGATCAGAAAATAAATCGCGATAAAAATGTAATCAACAATGGTTAGCATACTTCAAATTTTTTAGGACAACCCTTCCATTCGATTTTCATGATTGTTTTATTCACACAAGCATCTCCATCAGCATATGTATCCGATAATTTTAACAGGATTTGCTGAAACGATCACCATCGGCCAATGTGCTTTCAAACATACTTTCTGCAATTAATTGTATTTCAACACCAAACAATCACATACCCCCACAGGTCCGGCAAACAAAGCTTCAAAAATCCCTGGTTAATCAGGGCAATCCTTATTTTTAATTTTCAAACCTGAAAAATATGAAAAAACTGCTTTGCCGCTCATTTTTAAATGGCTCCCTGTCCCTTTTTATGCTGATGCCTGCCTTTGCACAGAATCCAATCTGTGCTCCAGCCACCTACCTTGCCGATCCTTCGGCCAAGGTTTTCAACGATACCCTTTACCTGTATACCTCCACCGATTTGAGTTGTGCGCACTGGTGCTCGTGGCACCACGACGTATTGTGGACTACCGACCTGCAAACCTGGCAAATCCAAAACGAGGTTTTTCATTCAAAGGGTGAAAAGGATGAAGTTCCCTACAACGATAACCTGTTGTTCGCTCCCGATGCAGCCTTTGCCAACGACAGTTTCTACCTGTATTATTGCCAGCCGGAAAGGGAATTTACCGAAGGGGTGGCCGTTTCGAACAGTCCTTTGGGTCCGTTTACCGGAGGAACAGCACTCGAAACAGCCAACAACAGCCAAATTGATCCTTCGGTGTTCATCGATGATGATGGAACAGCTTACTACATTTGGGGGCAATTCAGCCTGAAAATGGCCCGGCTTCAACCCAACATGCGGGAACTGGACACGGAAACAATCCAAAAAGACATCATCACCGAAGCAGAACACTATTTTCACGAGGGCGCCTACATGACCAAACACAAGGATTTGTATTACCTGGTTTATGCCGATATCAGCCGCGAAGACAAACCCACCTGCCTGGGCTACGCCACCAGCACTAGTCCCTTTGGCCCTTACACTTACCGAGGCGTAATCATCGACAACGATGGCGCCAACCCCAACAACTGGAACAACCATGGCTCCATTGCCGAATACAAGGGACAGTGGTACGTGTTCTATCACCGATCCACCCATGCGTGTGGGGTAAAACGCAAAACCTGTGTCGAAAAAATCACGATCCTGACAGATGGCACCATCCCCGAGGTGGAAATGACTTCACAGGGAGCCGGCACCCCATTTAAGGCCGGTGAAACGCTGGATGCCGCCCGTGCCTGCCTGCTCCAGGGCAGTTTGTATATTTCAGAAGAAGCCCCGGGAAAAGAAATTCTCACCAACATCCACTCCGACGACAAAGCCATTTTCAAGTACCTCGATTTTGATGAAGCAATCAGTTCTGTGACCCTTCGCATGAAGGTACATGCACCCTGTACCCTGCAATTGTCGGCTGGGAAACCCTGGCATCATCGGTTGGGAGATTTTCAGCTTGAAGTTGCTGAAACTTCCGCCAAATGGAAGGAATACACCTTCGACATCCAAAAAATCCAGGGCACCCATGCCTTGTGGTTGCAGGTTTACGGCAAGAACGGACAAGTGCTTGAAATTGATTGGATTCGTTTCAACCATTAACACCATCGGCTGAAAGATCCTTACAAAAAAAATTAAACCAGCTTGCGCTCTTTTTGTTGTTTTCAGTGAAAATGACTTTTTTTAAGCAACCACACCGAAAATACAATCGATGAAGCAAGCGAAAGAAGGATTATTGAAGCGTTTATTGAACTGGACTGAAAGAGCAGGCAACGCCCTGCCCCACCCGGCTACCCTGTTTGCATTGTTTGCCCTGGCAGCACTGTTGTTATCGGCACTGGGAGCCTTCCTGAATTGGGAAGTGGTTCACCCCGGCACCGGTGAAGAGGTAAAGCCGGTAAACTTGTTGTCGCACGACGGGATCCACCGCATTCTGCTCGACATGGTTGACAACTACACCAGTTTTGCTCCCCTGGGCATTGTGCTGGTGGCCATGCTGGGCATTGGCATTGCCGAACAAAGCGGCCTCATCAATGCCGTGATCCGCTTACTGGTGTTGAATTCACCCAAACACATCCTCACCTTTGTACTGGTTTTTTCCGGCATTGTTTCAAACATGGCCTCCGACGTGGGTTATGTACTGCTAATCCCTCTGGCCGGGGTCATTTTCTTGGCGGTTGGCCGTCATCCCATTGCCGGAATGGCTGCAGCCTTTGCCGGTGTATCGGGTGGTTTCAGCGCCAATCTTTTTCTGGGAACCATTGACCCCCTGCTGGCAGGCTTGTCGGAAGAAGCGGCCCGTATCCTCGATCCGGCTTATGAAGTGAATGCCACTGCGAACTACTATTTCATGGTGGTTTCCACCTTCATCATTGCTTTTGCCGGCACCTTTGTCACTGAAAAAATTGTGGAACCACGGCTGGGAACTTATACGGGCGAAGTGCAACATCAAGAGAAGGATTTTGAAAAACTTTCGCCTTTGGAGCGAAAAGGATTGTTGTATGCAGTGCTGGCTTTTACAGGAATATTCATCGTCACGCTCCTTGGCATCATCCCCCAAAATGGTTTTTTCAGGGGCGACGATGGCGGACTGCTTTCATCCCCACTGATCAAGGGTGTGGTGGCCATGCTCTTTTTTACGGCAGGACTGATGGGACTGGTGTACGGTTTTGTGACCCGGGTATTCAAAAACGACAGTGATGTGATGAATGGCATGGGCAAATCGATGAAAACCCTCGCCTCGTACCTGGTGCTGGTGTTCTTTGCCGCGCAGTTTGTGGCCTATTTCAAATGGAGCAACCTGGGCATTATTCTGGCGGTGAAAGGGGCCAACCTGCTCATGAATGCCGAAATTGGGCTGATACCGCTGATGATCCTCTTCATCATCTTATCGGCCACCATCAACATGCTCATCGGCAGTGCCTCGGCCAAGTGGGCCATTTTAGCACCCATTTTCATTCCCATGTTCATGATCATGGGCTACTCGCCCGAACTTTCACAGGTGGTGTACCGCATTGGCGATAGCGTCACCAACATCATTTCACCCATGATGAGTTTCTTTGCCCTGATCATTGCTTTTATTCAGAAATACGATGAAAAAGCCGGGATTGGCACCATCATTGCCACCATGATCCCCTATTCCATTGTGTTTTTTATAGTGTGGACCATCTTGTTGGTTATATGGCTACTACTGGGAATTCCGCTGGGGCCTGGTGCCGGAATTCACTATGTTTTGCCGGCCTCCTGATCCTTGCTTTGTGACGGAAGGGTATTGAACCTGGCAAACTACAATACAGCAAAATGACCGGTTTATTGAACAAAAAGCGAATTTTCTTTTTATTTAGAGAACGAAAAACAAAACAACTCGAACAAAAGAACAGACTCATATGAAAATCACAGCACTTTACAAGGAGTTTTTCAACAGTGAGAAGGCCGGAGGATTTATTTTAATCCTTGCAACCATCGTCTCATTACTTGTTGCCAATTCAGCCATGGGTGAATCGTATATTCATTTCTGGCACATTTACCTGGGAGGTCTTTCACTTGCCCATTGGATCAACGATGGTTTGATGGCCATTTTCTTTTTGCTGATAGGACTTGAACTGGAACGTGAAATTTATAAAGGTGAACTTTCGAACATCAAGGATGCCTTGTTGCCCATCTTTGCAGCCATTGGCGGAATGCTCATTCCTGCAGCCTTCTACATGGCGTTCAACTTTGGAACTCCAACGAGCTCGGGGGCAGGTATTCCCATGGCCACCGACATTGCTTTTGCACTGGGCATACTGGCACTGCTGGGCAGCCGGGTTCCGGTTTCATTGAAGATCTTCCTGACAGCTTTGGCCGTGATTGACGACCTGGGTGCCATCCTGATCATTGCCTTCTTTTATACCAGCTCACTCAGCTGGACTAACCTGTTGATTGCCCTGGGCATTTTTGCCTTGCTGCTTGTTTTGAACAGGCTGAAAGTGAAGCAACTGATTTTCTACATTGTTGGTGGTATCTTCATGTGGTATTTCATGCTGAATTCGGGCGTTCATGCCACCATTACCGGCGTGTTGCTGGCCTTTGTGATTCCTTTCGGGAAAGGCGATAAAAAATCTCCCTCGTACAAGCTGCAGCACTTTTTGCACCAACCGGTAGCTTTCATCATTCTGCCCATCTTTGCCCTGGCCAACACAGCCATTGTACTGAGCGGCAACCTGAGTGAAACCATTGTACAAGATTATAGTCTTGGTATCGCACTCGGTCTTATTGTTGGAAAACCGCTGGGGATATTTGTACTGAGCTACCTTTCGGTGAAACTGGGTATCAGCAAACTGCCCGAAGAGCTGAGCTGGAAATCCGTCGTTGGGGTGGGCTTTCTGGCCGGGATTGGATTTACCATGTCCATCTTCATTACCCTACTGGCCTTCAACGATGCTGACATCATCAACAATGCCAAGCTAATGATCCTGTTGTCTTCGCTGGTGGCCGGCATCATTGGTTATTTTACGCTCAGCATGGTATTGGGAAAAACAAAAGCCACTTTGAAGAAATAAATCCCAAATCCCAAAAAACAAATCCCAAATAGCCTTGGCTGTGGGTCTTTTAAGATTGATTTCAAATAAACTCAAAGTTGGGTCTGGAAGAAGCGACTGTTGACTGATCAGCAATCTTTTTTTATACATTAGCCGCTTATTCAAAAATCAACGAACATGAGCGGTTTTTTTGGGGCAGTTTCGGTGAACGACTGTATAGCCGATGTCTTTTATGGCACTGATTATCATTCCCATTTGGGGACCAAGCGTGCCGGTATGGC
>JAFGVJ010000112.1 GCA_016938055.1 Prolixibacteraceae bacterium | reverse complement strand
GCCCTTGCCCAACAACCTGGTCATCCAGGATGATGCAGCCACCGAAGGCGGAATCACCGTCACCTGGGAAGACAACTCCGGTGTAGGTACTGCCTTGGCAACAGACAAACTGGGACTGCTGGTCATGAGCGAAGGCGAAGTGAGGGTACTGCAGGGTGTGAACATCACTCGCGATGCCGAAGCCGCCAACATCCTGTTACCCTTTGGTGCCGGCATTGTAGCCCAGGTTTACGTTTTCTTCCAAAGTGTTGAACACGGAACCTATTCCATCGACAAACACACCACGGTGAACGTGTCGTAACAACCCTTTTCGGTGAAACTTAGCGCATCAATTGTTTCACCTATGTTTCACCCAAAACAAAAAAGAGTTAGCAAAACTTTGCTAACTCTTTTATTTTCAAGTGGAGAATATCGGAATCGAACCGATGACCTTTTGACTGCCAGTCAAACGCTCTAGCCAACTGAGCTAATCCCCCGCAATACGAGGTGCAAATATATGATTTTTTCAGAAAAAACAATCGCTTCAAAAAAAATCTCACTTTGGAATAGTTATTGTTTCTAAGCTTTCATCCAGTGAATTCATCACCAGATTGTTAAACTAACAAAAAAATGAGCCATGGAAACAAAGAAAAATTCACCATTCGATCTGGAATCAAAACGCAGCACCTTTATGCTTTATGGTTTAATCATCAGCCTTACAGCTGTATTACTGGCCTTCAGGGGTACCAGTGAAGTGCAAAGTGTTGATATTCCAACAGGAGGAATTGTCGTCGAACCCGAAGACGTCATCATTCCGGTAACCCGCGAAGAAGTTGTGACCAAAACTGCACTCCCGGTCTTTAAATTGTTGAATGAAATCAAAATTACCAGCGACACCGAGCCGCTACCCGACGTTGATTTCACCTTTGACGAACCAGACGATCCACTGCCCGATCCCATCCAAATCAGCGAAGAGGTGTATGAAGAACCCGTTGTGCTGTTTCCACAAGTGATGCCCGAATTTCCGGGTGGAAGTAAAAGCCTCAACCGTTGGCTGAGCAACAACATCCACTACCCGGTAGCTGCCCAGGAGCTAAACATTGAAGGAAGGGTTTACCTCAATTTTGTTGTTGGCAAAGACGGTTCCGTTAACAATGTGGCCATAACCCGTGGCGTTGATCCATTGATCGATGAAGAGGCTGTTCGCCTGCTTACAGCCATGCCACGTTGGAAACCCGGCTTACAAAACGGAAAACCCGTGAAGGTTTCCTACAATATCTATATCACTTTTAAATTGGACAAACCATAGAAAGTGGTCAGGAACACCGCCTTAGGCGAAACTACCGTTTTCAGGATTTTTTTTAAGCTTGAAATAGGGCGTTTCAGCAATATTTTTTAACTTTAGCCGCTTAATTCAGAGTATCAAACGCATTAAATAAATTTCTCATGGAAGCTAAGAAGTCAGCAAAGGCCGACCTTGAAAACAAACGGAACCTGTTTGTCATGCTGGGGCTGGTGATTTCGTTAGGGATTGTGCTTACAGCCTTTAACCTTAACGATACCGTAAAATCGGCCGACACACTGGGTCAGCTATCATCCGAAGCCATTGAAGATGAGGTAATCCCCGTAACACGTCAGGAAGAAGTAAAACCACCACCACCACCACCACCACCAAAGGTTGTTGAAGTATTGACCATCATTGACGACGACGTGGAACTGGACGAAGAGTTTGAATTCGAATCGACCGAAGCTGATGACAAAACCCTGATCAATGCCGTTCCGGTTATTCAGGAAGAAGAAACCGAAGAAGAATCAGAAGTATTCATCATTGTAGAAGATATGCCCGAATTTCCGGGTGGTGAACTGGCCCTTCGCAAATGGATCGGAAGCAACATCAAATATCCAGTTATTGCTGCTGAAAACGGCATCCAGGGGAAAGTATACGTCACCTTTGTGGTAGATAAAGACGGTAGCATCAGCAATGCTCGCATTGCCCGTGGTGTTGACCCCTCACTCGACCAGGAAGCACTGCGCGTGGTGAACAACCTACCAAAATGGAAACCCGGGAAACAAAGAGGGAAACCAGTAAGGGTATCCTACACTGTCCCAATCAACTTCCAGTTACAATAACATCGAAGAACAACATAGACTTTCCTGGTTCGGCATTCTGTTGAACCAGGATTTTTTTGCTTATACAACATGGGAACACTCATTGACTATCATCAGGAGGAAGAAAAAGCCGTATTGGTGGGATTGATCTATCAGGGTCAGGACGATGCCAAGGCACGGGAATACATCGACGAACTGGAGTTTCTGGCTGAAACTGCAGGCGCTGTGGTAATGGGAAAATTCTTTCAACGCCTCACATCCCCCAATCCGGTCACGTTCGTAGGCCCTGGCAAACTCGACGAGATCAACAATTTTGTGAAAGAACACGAAATTGGCACCATCATTTTCGACGATGAGCTCTCGCCCACTCAGTTGCGCAACATCGAGCGTACGGTAGAATGCAAGGTGCTCGATCGTACCAACCTTATCCTCGACATCTTTGCCAGCCGTGCTCAAACAGCCTATGCCAAGGCCCAGGTGGAATTGGCTCAGCTGCAATACACACTTCCCCGCCTCACCCGCATGTGGACTCACCTTGAAAGGCAAAGGGGTGGAATTGGCATGCGTGGCCCCGGAGAAACCCAGATTGAAACCGACCGGCGCATTATCCTCACCAAAATTGCCCTCCTCAAGGAACAGCTCAAAAAAATCGACAAACAAATGACCACCCAGCGGAAAAACCGTGGAAAACTGGTCAGGGTTGCCCTCATTGGCTATACCAACGTGGGAAAATCAACCATGATGAACCTGTTGAGCAAATCGGAGGTTTTTGCCGAAAACAAACTTTTTGCCACTCTCGATACCACTGTCAGAAAAATGGTCATTGGCAATTTGCCTTTCCTGCTGGCCGATACCGTAGGTTTTATCCGCAAACTGCCTCACGGCCTGGTAGAGTCTTTCAAATCGACCCTCGACGAAGTCCGTGAAGCCGATATCCTGCTCCACATTGTGGATATCTCGCACAAAGGATTTGAAGAACAGATCGATACGGTGAATGCTACCCTGGATGAAATCAAGGCCGGTGATAAACCCACCATCTACAT
>JAFGVJ010000111.1 GCA_016938055.1 Prolixibacteraceae bacterium | reverse complement strand
GTCTTCGGTCTTCAGTTTTTCAGTTTTTCAGTCTTTCATATGGCATAGGCCGCCAGAGCTTTGCCACGCCGGAGGTAAAGTACGCCCTTGTTGATGACCGGATGGGCAAAATGTTCCCTCGATCCCAGGGTGAATTTGAATTCCGACAGCACGACCATCGGGTCAGCACTTACATCAACCAGGTGAACTTTTCCTGCATGGTTGTAATAAAACAACAACTCATTGGCCATGATCAATGAACCACGGCCCAGTCCCAGGGAATCCAGCACCTGGCCGTTGGCAGGATCCATTTTCACCAGCAACTGGCTTGAATGACTGCTGCTGAAAAGGGCATTGTGATGCAGAACAATCCCGCCCATATAATTGTCAACACCAGGGTTGTTCCAGATTTGTTCAATGGATAGGCCATCGCCAGCCAGTTTCAGTGCCACGGCACAATTACCGTCACCTTCAACATAATAAATGATCGAATCGTTGTATAAAACACCATTGGCATGGGTATCACCCATACCGGGTTGCCGTTTCTCAACAGGGGTATTGTTTTGTTCGTGCCACCAGAGCAGGGTGCCGTTTTCTGCATCGATGCCCAACAAGTGATAAGCCGAGAAGGTGATCAGGATTTTTCTATCAGTTACAGTGATCAACCGGGCAGGATGATAGGCCGGTCGTTCCCCTTTTCCCGCGCAAGACCAAACCAGGCTGCCATCGTGACGGTTTAGGGCTACCACATTGTGTTCCTTTCCTCCCGGACTGCAAAAGACTTTGTCGCCCTCCACCACCAGCGATTGGGCATAACCAAAACGGGGAATTTCGCCATTCATTTCCTGCTGCACTTTTCGTTGCCAGATTAGCGTGCCCGATTCGGCATTCACACAACTGACATCTCCCACCCCGCTCATCACATACACCAGGTTGCCGAAAACAGTTGGGGTGGTGCGCGATCCCGGAAAATTCACCATCCACTCTCCACCAATCTGCGTATGGAAAAGCAGCTTGCCTGCCAGGTCGAAAGCAAACAAAACAGCACTGCTGTCGCGCACACCCGTTACAAAAATGCGTTCTTCCGTAATCACCGGTGAACCATAACCATCGCCCAGCTCATCACTTGACCAAAGCAAGGACGGTCCACTGTCGCTCCAAGCACGAAGCAATCCGGTTTCATGATAAACACCCGAGCGGTCGGGGCCGCGCCATTGGGCAATTTGAACAGGCTTCTCTGTACAGGAAACCAAAACCAATAAAGTCGATACCAGGAATAACAATGTTTTCATTTGCTCTATTCATCATTAAGGGTGAAGCGATTGGCCGGAAAAAACGGCAGTCAAACATAAAATATTTTCAGCAAAAACAAAGGTACTTTTCCTAAAAAATTGTCAAACAGTCAACTTATAAGGTCAAACAACTGTTATCTTCCTTATTCACTCTAAACCATTAAAAGATGAAAACGAACAAATTGATGCCGCTTTTCGCACTGCTGGCCATGATCCTTTTAGCAGCTTTTACTCTTGTGAAACCAACAACTATTCTTAAAACAGCTGACGAAAAAAACAACACGCTCATCTCTGCCGATGCAAAAAGTATCATCGATCAGTCCTGTGTTGGCTGCCACAATGCCGAATCGAAAAACGACAAAGGAAAGACCAAGCTGATGTTCGAAAGTCTCGATACCCTGAGCACTGCCCGATTGATTGCCAAACTGGAAGCCATCCACGAAGTGGTGAACGAAGGTTCGATGCCCCCTGCCAAATTTCTGGAATTCAAACCCGAAGCCGCCCTCAGTGATGCACAGAAAACTGCATTGTTAAAATGGGCCGATGAAAGTATTGAATCACGGCTCAAGAAAAATTGAAGAATCAATGAGACGAAAGAAAATATTGAGTTGGCTGGGCCTTGTGTTGCTGGCCATTCTCGTACTGATTCAGCTCATCCCCGGGAAATTGCCGGAAGTAAGAAAAGTAGTTCCCAATGATTTGTTGGCAAACAACACTCTGAACGACACTGTGGCCACGCTTTTGAAAAACAGTTGCTACGATTGTCATTCCTGGGAGACACAATATCCATGGTATTCGCATGTGGCCCCGGTAAAATGGCTGGTAGGCTATGATACCCGCGAAGGACGCGAAGCTCTCAACTTTTCAGAATGGGAAACGCTCAGCATCAGGGCAAAAATGAAGGCCCTCTCGGAAATAGGTGAAGAAGTGGAAAGCAAGAAAATGCCCATGCCAATCTATCTGATTACCCATGCCGAAGCACGCTTAACAGAACAGGAAAGACAAATACTTTACCGCTGGGCCGAAAATTACAGCAATCAACTCCTGGAATAAGGTTCTTACAATAAATTTTCCAGTTCTTCGGGATGCTTGATCATGTGTTTGATGTAACGGTACATTTTACCTCCCTGCGAGGCATCGGCGGTTCGATGATCCATCACCACGGTGAGTGGCATCATCTTTCGGATAACAATTTCATCGTTCACCACCACAGGTTTCTTTTTAACACCTCCCAATACCATCACAAACGAAAGATTGGAACTGGGTAAGAGCGAGGGATAACCTGAATCGAGGCCGATGCTTCCTATGTTGGTAATCAGGAAAGATCCAAAGCTGTTGGCATTGAGTCCCAAACCGGGTACTGATATTCCCCATTTGATGGTGATGGTATGGTACAAGGCAAACAACCAGTTCCGGAAAGGCCATGGTAAACGCGCCAGGATGTTCTTCGATTGCATGGACTCATTCTCGTTCCCTTTCCTCGATTTGACAATCTCATCCTGCAAAAAATCAGCCAGGCTCCTCAGGGTGTGCCTGTCGGCATTGGGCACAATCACTGAACTCATTTCGGTGTTTGCTTTCAACACGCTCACGGCGGCATCCACCTGATCGCGGGCGATGATTTTCCCTCTCCTTACATAGGTATTGAGTTCAGGCACTTCGTTCTTCAAACCACGGGAAATAATGAGCACAAAAATATGTGTCAAGGTGATTTTCAGCCCGCTTTTACGTTTTTGGGCAATGTAGTCCTCCAAATCAGTCACATCGATCTCGGCAGCCCCAAACACCTTTGAATCGACGGGCTTTTTATAAATGGTAGCAGCTACTTTGCGCCATTCGCTATTCAATTCCATTTCCCTTTTCATGTCGCAAAAATAGTGGTTTTTATGTGAATAAAAATGCAAAGGCGATGTCCTTGAGTCATCGCCTTTGAAAAAGATTGTCAGCTTATTCCCTGACGCATTATGCAAAAATCATCATTGTTGTGCCTGTAAATGCCTGATATAGTTCACCAATTGCCACGTTTCGTCCACACTCAATTGTGGTCCGTGGGCGCCCATCACCCCAAAACCAATGCGGATGTTGTGAAACAACTGTCCGTCGGTTTTCCCCATGGCACGCTCTGCCAGGTAGCTGGCCGGAGGATAGGGGTATTTTTTACTGGTAAACAGAAAACCCTGTCCGTCGCCCTTTTCACCGTGGCAAAGCAGGCAGTATTGTCCATACAACTCTTCGGCCTTCGCCTGGTTAAACTGGTCGGCCATAGGGTTGACCAATGTAGCGGCTTTCAGCTCATCTTCGGGTGTTTTTTCAAATTGAAAAGCAAACTCGTGTATGGCAATCGTTCCCTCAACGGGCCCTACCATGGTCTTGCCTTCTTTCAAATTGGGATTGGCGCTGTAGGTCTCAAAGGCCTGCGAGGCTTCCATATCGTTAAAATAGCTGTATCCGGGCTCATTGCGGTTTTCGTCACAAGCACTGAGGATCAACAACAGGCCAAAGGCCATCAAAGGGCTTTGCTTAAATATTTTCATAGTCAAAACTTTCTTTGAAGTAAGGATGATTTTTGGGTACCGGACTTGC
>JAFGVJ010000110.1 GCA_016938055.1 Prolixibacteraceae bacterium | reverse complement strand
GAAACCTACGATGCCCGACTTGAACCTGTGGCTTGGAACCTGCCCGATTTTGATGCGGCTCAGTGGCCAAACGCCCGGGTGTATGATCATCCCCGTGACTTGCTCATTGCCCCGCAGGGCCCTCCGGTAAGGGTCATCAGTGAAATTGATCCGGTGGAAATACTCATCACCCCCGAAGGAGACACTCTTTTCGACATGGGACAAAACATGGTGGGATGGGTGCAACTAAGGGTGAATGGCAATCCCGGTGATCGGGTAGTGCTCAAATTCGCAGAAGTCCTCGATAAAAACGGGAATTTTTATACGGCCAATCTTCGTTCGGCCAAAGCGACCGATACATACATTTTAAAAGGTTCAGGGACCGAAGTGTATGAGCCGCGTTTCACCTTTCACGGATTTCGTTATGTAAAAGTGGAAGGATATCCCGGGACACCAACTTTGGCTGCTGTCAAAGGGATGGTCATTCATTCCGATATGGCTCCGGCCGGAAACTTTGTTTGTTCCGATTCGCTGATCAACCAGTTGCAGCAGAACATTCAATGGGGACAGAGGGGAAATTTTCTGGATGTCCCCACCGATTGTCCGCAGCGCGATGAACGTATGGGCTGGACCGGCGATGCCCAGGTTTTCAGTCCCACGGCAGCATTTAATTTCGATGTGGCAGCTTTTTTTACCAAATGGATGGGCGATGTAGCTGCCGATCAGTTGCCCAATGGCAGTGTTCCCTATGTGATCCCCGACGTTTTGAATGGGGCCTCGGGGTCAACGGCCTGGGCCGATGTGGCCATCATCATTCCCTGGAACCTGTACCTGGCCTATGGCGATCAAAAAATCCTTGAAGTTCAGTATCCATCCATGAAAGCCTGGGTGGAATTTATGCAGGAAAGGGCAGGTGAGGACCTGATCTGGAAAGGAGATTTCCATTTTGGCGATTGGCTGGCCTTTGCATCCAACCGTTCTGATTATACCGGTGCAACAACTGTGAAAGACCTGATTGCCACCGCTTATTTCAGGCATTCTTCCGGTTTGTTGTCAAAAATTGCAGCTGTTTTGGGGAATACCCACGATGCTGAAAAATATGCCGTGCTTTCAGAAAATATTCGGAATGCCTTCATCAATGAATATGTTACCCCGGCGGGACGTTTGGTTTCCCATACGCAAACGGCTTATTGTCTGGCGCTGGCTTTCGACTTGCTGCCTGAAAGCCTGGTACAGCCTGCAGCAAAGTTCCTTGCCGATGATGTAAAAGAAATGGGGCACCTCACCACCGGTTTTGTGGGGACGCCGCTCTTGTGTAAAACCCTTTCGGACCATGGCTACGATGAACTGGCATTTCAACTGCTCATGCGGAAGGACTATCCATCGTGGCTGTATCCGGTTACGCAGGGGGCTACCACCATTTGGGAACGCTGGGACGGACAAAAGCCCGACGGATCATTCCAGGATGTGGGCATGAACAGTTTCAATCATTATGCCTACGGAGCCATAGGAGAATGGCTTTACAATTATGTAGCCGGCATTCAGATCGATGAAAAACATCCGGGCTACCAACATTTTGTTTTGGCACCTCATGTTGGTGGAGGCTTAAACCATGCCCGCGCCAGCTATGAATCAGTACATGGAAAAATTTCCTCAGGCTGGGAGCTAAACGATGGTTGGATGACCTGTCATTTTGAAATCCCGGCCAATACCACGGCAAGTGTTTGCTTGCCAGGGATTGCCGAAGGCCCTGATTTTGGTAGCTCGCCCCATGCACTCGGCGAGATTGTTATAAAGGATCAGACTGCCCGTTTTACGCTGGGCTCCGGAGAATATAACCTTCGTTATCGCTTGGCAGAATACTGAGTAAAAATCATTGAAATTAATATTTTATCGCCTCCACTCCAAAAAAATAACAATGGCAAAATGTGGCGCTAAATACCTGCTTTTTTTCATTTTCATGATTTCATTTAAACTGATGGGACAAACCAAGCAGGTAAGGATAGATGTGCATTTGCTCGGATATGACGGACATTCAGCATTTCAGTATTATTTTGAAAAAGGTAATTATTTGAGGAATCCGAAGAGTGTTTACCCCGATAGAAATGGAAGGATTACAATAAATTCCTCAATAGATAGTATACATTTTTTTTGGTTCAGTTATCGCAATCAAAATGATAAAGAGCATTTTTACGAATGTAAATTGATTGTGGAACCTGGAAAACATTATTCCATTATAAGCAGTGGGGCTAAATGGACATGGCCAAAACCTGAAAACTGCTTCTCAAGTCCCGATATTTATACCTATTCACTGGAGAAATCGGATCAGCAAACAATGTTGTCCTTGGATTATAGTCAGATGTACTACAATATGTTTGATGATAACACCATGGGCTCGTTGTATTTTCAAGAATGGGATCTTCAGTATCCTGATTCATTGCTTGCAAATCTTCAAAATAGAATTAGAAACAGACTTATATTATTGGATGAGCAAAAGATTAACGGACGTTTAAGCAGTGAGGTTTATGAAATATTAAAAGCCAATGTTGAGTACCTTTTAGCGTATCAGTTGGTGCAAACTATTCAGGATACCTGGAAGTTAGAACGATTTTCGATTGATCATGAGCGTATAAGGCATAAACTTGCTGAGGTTTATGACTCAATATTTGTCATGTTTCCTGTTAGTGATGATCGTTTAAAATATTTCAATCTGTCGGAACGTTACCTTGGCGCATATCTGTATCATTATGAATCGAAAATGAAAGGTTCCTATTCTGCACCAGTTGGTGCTTCATATACCAAATACATCGATGAGGTAAAACCTTTTATTAATAGAGAGGTATACAAAAACTATAAGTTGCAAAACTCAATGGCAGAAGTGCTTAACCTCGAATTGGAGTCGTCAGAAAAAGCTAAACTGTTTTTGAGTGATTATCCTGAATTCAAAGAATCACAGTGGGGAATCATCATCGAGGATATGCTCATACCTCGTGCGCAGCATTTTGATAGCTTGGCCAACAGACCTAGAACAGATGAAATATTGATTCTTG
>JAFGVJ010000109.1 GCA_016938055.1 Prolixibacteraceae bacterium | reverse complement strand
CGTGTGGGGACAAAGCAGCCGGCTTTCATGTCGAAAAAAGGGGCGATGGCCGAATGGTTGTTTTCGAGTTGAAAACCCAGGTAAGCCAACAACCTGGCCAGGAACCAAAGGTGAAAATTGGCTGCGCCCTGCTCCAACGAATCAAAAAAAACGAGGGCATCGAACATAAAGCCAAATACCTCAGCATCGGGTTCTTCGTTGCGCAAGACCTTGTTCATCAATTCAGCCAAAAACAAGGCGGTAGTACTTTTATGGATATCGAAAGGAATTTGCCGGTACACCTCGGCCATCCTGAATTCTTTGATGCGCTGAACATCTCGGCCGCTTTTGTGATAAGCTTCAATCTCGAGCAACGAAAGGGGCTGCAACAAGGCTGTTTTTGTTTTAGCCCTACTGCTTCGAATCCCGTTCACCATGTACGACTGGCGCCCGGCAGATTCGGTATACATGGTCACAATGATGCTGCTCTCGGAATATTTGAGTTGATGCAGTACAATGGCCCTGGTTTTGGTGATCATCGGTTGGGTTTGATGAAAAGGATCTTGGTCACGGCAGCCTCCTGTCCGTCACTCGAAGCGCACATCACCAGGTACACACCGGTATGCACACGGTTGCCTGCAAGGTCGTGCCCATTCCAGGCAGCCTGCCCGCCCACCGAGGTGGTTTCGTACACCAATCGTCCGCTTACCGTGGTAATTTTCACGTTGGTATCTTCCATCAAACCGGTAATGTAAATGTCGCCATCGTAATTACTCCTCACAGGGTTTGGATAGGCATACACATTGGTAAAACGGTCGTAGGCTTCTTTCGATTCGGTATGAACTGAAACCAGCCCCCGATCGGTCCCGATGTAAAGGATCCCGTTTTTACCATCGTATTCCAGACTGATGATCCCGTCGGAAATCAGTGGTTTATTTTCAGTGGTGTAGTGGGCAATTTCTTCGGTGCCGTCATCGGAGATCAGGAATACTCCCGAGCTTCGGGTACCAAAATATTTACGATTTCCACCATCAACAGCAATGGCTGTGACTGTTTGATTCTGCAAGAGGGGATGAAAAAACCCGTCGTTTTCATCGAGGTTGGGTTGAGCACTGTAGAAAGGATCTTCAGTAAAAACTTTGTCGGGATAATCGTACACCGCTACTCCTTTGGAGGTAGCAACCCATATTTTCCCATTGTGGTCTTCCACAATGTCAAAAACATTGTTCATCGTGGTAAAGAGTTCGTCGTCGCCGTTGGTAAAATAACTTGTCACATTCAGCATCTTTTTCTGCCGTCCATCGCTGCTCATCACCAACAAACCGCTGGTTTTGTCACGTGGCACCATCAACCAGATCAATCCGTTTTTAGCCACCAGCACCTTCCCTATTTTATAACTGTAGGCCAATTCGGGTATTGAGAAAGCTTTCCATGTTCCGTCGGGTTTCATCATGTGCAACACGTTTTCAACTTCCGAGTTGCTCACCCATAAATTGCCACTGGCATCGAAAGCCATTCCCCCGATGCGCAAAAAATAGTCTCCGCTTACAATACTCTTAAGGGTAGAATTACTTTCGTTGTAGGTTCTTATGTATTGTCCATCCTTAAATTCCAGGATGCCGCCTCCCCAGGTAGCCACAAAAATGTGGTTGGGATCACCAGGTTTGGGAACCACTTCCACCACATCGAAATTTTCCTTCAGCATGGGATGACTGAAGGCGTTGAACGATTCCCATTTCCTTTCGCCGTAAACAAAACTTTGAAAAACGGCCGGGGAATAGTTGTTATCCCAAGATGAGTTTCGACCACCGGAGGCTACCCATAGTTTGTTATTGGAAAAAGTCATGTCGAATGCACCATTGTCGATGGGACCTCCTGGATTCATGATGGTAAAAACACCATCGCGGTAGCGCACTGCCCCATAATTGTAATCGGCAATCCAGAGCGTTCCTTCGGTATCGAGGATGGCTGAACGCGGGTCAATGGCAAAAGTATCGGTGCCATAGGGCGTAGTACTTTGATCGTCAAAAACATATTGATCAATACTCAACAATGGGCCAACATTTACCTGATATACTTTGACAACCTTGTCGCTGTTATCATCGATTCCGGTAAAAACCAACATGTCACCGATGGATTTTATACTATTCAACACCCGCAATTCGGGGTAATCATAAAACCAGGTTTCGGCATTGTGCCGGCTAAGAATTCTGTCTCCATGCCACAATGGACTTTTGTGAATGGCCCAGATTCGCCGGGCAGCAAATTCGAGCATGTTGTAGTTGTGATTTTCCACGTTTCGGTGGTCCACCCTGTTCCAGTAGGAATAATCGAGCAGGTTAGCGGCATCGAGGGGGGCAAATTTGATCCCGTTGGGTGTGCCCGCGTAGATGTTTTCCTGATCGATGGCTACATCGTAAACAATTTCATAATTCCCTTCGTCGCCAATGATGAAAGTATCCCTGATTTCCATCCTGGTCAGGTCGAGCACCACAATGCCAAAACCGCAGGAGAAGTAACAAAGATCGTTGTAGCACGAAGCGCTGTATATTTGCTTGTTTCCGGTGATGTTTTTCCGTTTGATGTCGGAAATAGGAAAGATGTCGCCGTTTTGGGCAACCACATCAATCATCGAGTTTTGGTAGTACACCACGAGACTGTTGGTGGCATGGCTGTATTCAATTCCTTTGAAATCGGATCCCGAAAGTCCTTCAATCTTGGTCAGCGTTACCAGGCTGTTATCGTTTTGATCGAAATAGAAAATCCCTCCCTCCGACAGGAAAAAGATCTTTTTGTTCCCCCTTACCACTTCGTAGGTACGAATTTTCGACAAGTGGTATTCCCAATTTTCGGCCCAAACCTGCGACGAGATGAACAGTATCAACAATACAAGGTATAAACGTTTCATTTTAATTCATTTAGATATTGAACCAATTGGCTGATGGCCCTCCCGCGATGGCTGATTTCATTTTTCTGTGCCAGGTCCATTTGTGCAAATGAAAGTTCAAAACCATCGGGTTGAAAAATGGGGTCATAGCCAAACCCCGCCGTACCGTTGAGGGAATCGAGCAGGGTTCCGTTAACCACGCCTTCGAACTGGGTTTCCACACCATCGATAATGAGCGAAATAACAGTTCTAAAACGGGCTTTCCTGTTATTTATTTTATCCATCACCATCAATAATTTGCGGATATTATCGGAGGCATCACGTTGTGGGCCTGCATAACGGGCCGAGTACACACCGGGAGCTCCGTCAAGGGCTTCAACCTCCAGCCCGGTATCGTCGGCAAAACAATTTACCCCGTAGCGGGTATAAATGTACCAGGCTTTTTCGGCGGCATTTGTTTCGAGGGTAGGACCGGTTTCGGGAATTTCTTCATCGCAACCCAGATCAGCCAGGCTCATCAACTCAAATTGATCGCCCAGAATCTCCTGCACCTCTTTTAGTTTGTGTTCGTTGTTGGTGGCAAATACCAATTTCATATACTAAGTTTCATTACAAGCCAATACCAAACGTTGCCGGTCGCGGATTTCCACCTGCCGGTAGCGTACATCTACCAGCCCTTCTTCCTGAAGCTGCAGAAAAACGCGCCCCACCGAAGGCCGGGCCACGCCCATGAGTTCAGCCAGTTCGTTTTGAGAATGCCGCAATTTAAATGTTTTCATCGAACCAGCCTCGTTTAAAAGATAAAAAGCCAATTTGGCCTTCAATGATTTGAAAGAATGAAATCGCAACTTCTCGGATAAAAACTGGGCACGCGATGATATCATGGACAGAAAATTCTGTAGTACCTGCTGATTCAGCTTAAAAAGCCTCAGCAGCTCAGCACTGCGGATAATCAGAAATTTACAGTCGCTCAAGGTGACAATGTTGACCGGAAAATGTTGATGCTGCCCAAATAAAAAAGCCGGGGCCAGCACAGCCGGCGCTTCCATGTCCTCAATCTTAAGGCTTTTTCCTCCCGGACCGGTCATTTCTCCCTTCACCATGCCTTCCATCAAAATCAATAACCTGTTGCAGGGTTCTCCCTGGCTGATGACCAGCGAAGCTGGCGGATACTGAGCACGCTGATAAACGATCTGCTCCAGCAACTGCCCGATCAACTCGTCACTCAGGCCATGAAAAATGGGGAT
>JAFGVJ010000108.1 GCA_016938055.1 Prolixibacteraceae bacterium | reverse complement strand
TAAAGGAAGGGCTAGGCGAAACCATTGCTTATTTTGACCAATTGCTATCAGGAAAAAAAACAGATAAACTATGAAAGGAATTATTCTTGCAGGAGGCAGCGGAACACGCTTATACCCTGTAACCCAAAGTATTTCAAAACAGATTTTGCCGGTATACGATAAACCCATGATATACTATCCCCTATCGGTTTTAATGCTGGCCGGCATCCGCGAAATCCTCATCATTTCAACCCCAACCGATTTACCGTTGTACCAACGTCTGTTTCACGACGGCCAACACCTGGGCCTCCACATCCATTATGCCGAACAACCCTCGCCCGACGGGCTGGCGCAAGCCTTTCTCATTGGGGAGGAATTCATAGGCACCGACCAGGTATGTCTGGTGCTGGGCGACAATATTTTTTACGGATACAACTTCAGTTCCATCCTGACAGAAGCAGCCCGTTTGGAAAGTGGCGCCACTGTTTTCGGTTATTACGTAACCGACCCCGAGCGTTACGGGGTAGCCGAGTTTGATGAAAATGGCAAGGTGCTTTCCCTTGAAGAAAAACCCGAAAAACCCAAATCGAACTATGCCGTAACAGGACTTTATTTTTACGATAACAGTGTGGTAGCCAAAGCCAAATCGCTGAAACCATCGAAGCGAGGCGAACTGGAAATTACCGATTTGAACCGCATCTATCTCGAAGAAGGCAAGTTAAAAGTTCAATTGCTGGGCCGTGGTTTCGCCTGGCTCGATACCGGCACCCACGACAGTTTATTACAGGCAGCCAATTTTATTGCCACCATTGAAAACCGCCAGGGATTAAAGGTTTCGTGTATTGAAGAAATTGCCTACAAAAAAGGATTTATCAATCGTGAACAACTACTCCTGCTGGCCGAGCCCCTGAAAAAAAACCCATATGGGCAGTACCTCATTCACCTGGCCAACAACCAGAACAAAGCGTTTTAACATGAAAATCATACCCACTGCAATCCCTGGCTTAGTTGTCATTGAACCTGATGTTTACAGCGACCAAAGGGGATATTTTTTTGAAAGTTATCACGAAGAAAAATTTCAGGCACAGGGCATTGTCAGCCGTTTTATACAGGACAATGAATCGAAATCGTTAAGGGGCACCATACGCGGCCTCCATTATCAGCTCCAACCCAAGGCTCAGAGCAAGCTGGTACGGGTGATCGAGGGCGAAGTGTACGACGTGGCTGTGGACATTCGCAAAGGGTCACCCACCTTTGGCCAATGGCATGGTGAAATCCTCAGTGCATCTAATAAAAGGCAGTTTTTCATTCCCAAAGGATTTGCCCATGGATTTTCGGTCCTGAGCGAAAGTGCCATTTTCTCCTATAAATGCGACGAGTTTTACCATCCCGAATTTGAACGGGGGATCTTATACAACGACCCTTTTCTGAACATCGACTGGAAAATTCCAGCTGGTGAGCACATCGTTTCGGCAAAAGATCAACAACAAAAATTCTTTACCGAAGCCGAAACAAATTTCTTATACCAATAAACCTTAACCTCAGCCTCAACCTTAACCAGCCTCAACCTTAACCAGCCTTGTCCCGAATACAAAAAAGGTGCTGCTTCATCCCGAAACAGCACCTTTTGTTTAGGTGTAACTGATGCTTTTAATTGCCCGTTCCACGTTGCTGCCCCCTTCTACCGGGTGCCTCTCCGCTACGTTGCTGCATTTGCTGACGGCGTTCTGTCATGCGTTGTTCCTCCAGCTCCAGGAATTTTTTCATCTGGGCTTCAGTCAACACAGTTTTCAGCTCGTTGTTCTTTTCAGTACGCAGGGCGGTCATTTTTTCACGCATGGCTGCACGATCACCATCAGGGCCAGTGTTCCGAAAAACCTCACCCATCTTTTCGCTATACTTGCGGTTCAAAGCTTCCACCTTTTTGGTTTGATCGGCATTTAAGCCAAGGTCGCTTACCATTTGTTCTGTCTGGCGTTTCACCATTGCTTCAGGGTCGAACTGTTGACCCTGTCCGCCAGGGGGCTGAGCCATTGCAGCACTCCAAAGGGCTACACCCAGCATGAGAAAAATTAATTTTAGTTTCATATTCTTCGATTTATAGGATGGTACATTTTCAAGAATATTGCTTAGATCAAAAAAAAGGTTCAGCGTTTAATTGAACAGTCCTTTATTTCACGATCCCAGCAATTTCTCACGATTTTGCAGGTTCATCAGGCCTCCAAGTAAAAAAATGATGGATCCGGAACCTAGAAACAATTTGTTTTTTCCAGCTATCGATTGCCAGGCTGCTTCACTGGTATTGGAAGGGATGTCGTAAGGATTGAAGAAGATGTTCCAAAAACGGGAAGCAATTTCTTCCGATAACATCAGTAAAACAATGCCCAATAAGATGATCACTGCCGCAGTGGCATTCCCCGATCTCAATACCGTGGAAAGAAAGAAGGTCAACAAACCCAAAAAGGCCAGGGGATACAACACCTGGTACAACATTTCCAACACCGAAAAAGTCACAAAGGTATACCGGAGCAACTCGGACAAAAGGAGTAAAAAAACAATGGTCACCCCATAAATCAGCAGCACGCGCATCAACCATACACGGTATCGGTAATCGGGGATGCCAAAAATAATTTCCATGGTTCGTGCATCTTTATCGCTTTGAATGCCAAACGATAGCGGATAAAATAATAACAAAGCACCCGATAAGAGCAGTATCCTGAAAACGCCTGTTTCACCCATACTTTCACCATTGAACAGGTTGACTCCCACGATGAAAATTGATAGGGCTATTGCACTGATCAGAAAGTAAATAAAGCGATTGCCAAAAATGATTTTCAGGTTATAACGAATCATTTTTGCTGTCAACAAGAGGCTTCCTATTAATTTTTGGCCCCCTCCTGTTCCCCCGGAGGGGGAGTGACCGGAAACTACCTTATTCTGAATATTTAAATTTGCATTCATGTTTATTCTATTCATTCTTAATGATACACTGCCTTAATTCCCTTCCCTTTTGGAAGGGTTAGGGATGGGCTTTATCCTTTTTGCAACCACAAATAAGCATCCTCCAGGTTGGGGTCTAACAAAATGGCTTGTTCATGTGGCTGTTCTTTAGCAACCATCCGTAATCGGACCTGATCACCTTCCTTCAAATGGTGAGCCACGTTGAAACGCCGGGTGTAGGTCTCAAATTCAGCCTCAGGAACCACCAGTTGCCAAACGTGACCACGGGCTGCATCGGTCATGTTGCGGGGCGATCCCACATACTGAACGGCACCTTTTCGCAATACAGCCAAACGGCTGCACGAACTGGCAATGTCTTCAATAATGTGGGTTGAAAAGATGACGATTCTTTCACGACTCAATTCAACCAGGAGATTCCTGAAACGAATCCTCTCCCTGGGATCGAGCCCGGCAGTTGGTTCATCCACTACCAAAATGCGTGGCAGGTGGAGCAAGACCTGTGCAATCCCTATTCGTTGCTTCATTCCACCTGAGAAGGAACCGATTTTTGCATCACGGTTTTCCCACATGTGTACACTTTCCAGCACTTTCTGAACACGGGCATCGCGCTTATCGCGTTCTTTGATTTTCTTCAGAATGGCCATGTATTGAAGGTAATCCCAGGCGGTCATGTTTTCGTACATACCAAAATCCTGGGGCAGGTAACCAATGAGTCCCTGCAATTCTTCCCGCTTTTGGTCGGCATCAAACTGGTTAAACCATACTTTCCCGTAGCTTTGGGTGTTGATGCCGCAAATGGCCCTCATGAGCGTTGATTTTCCAGCACCATTTGGTCCCAGCAAACCATACATTCCGTTTTCAATATCGAGTGTAACACCTTTGAGTGCTTTGAAAGGCTGGCTTTTCTTGCCAATTACAGGAATGGAAAGCACAAATTGGTAAATAGCACGACGGAAGGCAGCATTTTTCCCCTTCAAACGGTGAATATTGATTTGCTCACGATGAAGTTTTACCGATAATTGATGAATGATGAGCATCAAATAAATCAGGACAAACAACACCATCATCAAACCAAGGTTTTGTTCCGTCAGATATAAATAAGCCAATGCGGCAGCAGGGAACACCCAGAACCACGCAAGTGGAATCCACCTGGCCAAACGGGGTGCCCTATCGTTTTTGGAGTACCATCTTTTCAGTTCACCGGTTATTTCATTCATCATAAAAAAGAGACCCATCAAAGCGATAAATTTCCAGAAGCCGCTGTTGATGTAGAAAAATGCCAGGAAAACCATGAAACCGCTCAGTGGTATTTTCCAGGCAAGATCGTTCAAATCATTGATGGTCTCATAAGTTTTGGCTTCGCCGAAACGTTCACGAAGTGCAATACCGCTTCGCCAGTCACGCCTGAATTTTCCCGGACGATCGTAAATTTTCACCAGGTTACGGATGCGAATGACAATAGGTTCTCCTTCGGGGATGATCGTTTCACTGGCTTTTCGCAGACTGTTCAGAATGAACCAAACCAACCCTGGAAGTACCGTAATCAGCAGGATCACACAAATCATCTGCCAGATAAACCGGTTCACCTCAAAATAGATGAGAAAACCTCCGGCAGTGAACAGGCCGTATTGCAATAATTTCAACCAAAGCGGAAGGCTGCGAAACCATGCCAGGGCATTGTGTACCCCCGAGTAAAAGGTAGGGATGAACACCAATGTGAGCACGGTGCTAAAAGCCAGACCTCCTATCACGGTGAGTGCAAAGGGAGCCCCGATAATGCCCACATATTCCGATTTGCCCATGGCCAGGGGCAACATGGCAATGATGGTGGTAATGGCAGTAATCAGGATAGGCCGTAACCTCGATAACCCGGCCATCATCAAGGCCCGCTGAGGACGGTAACCTCGCTTTTGCAGAATGTTGCTGTAATCAATCAGGATGATCCCATTGTTGACCACCACACCCAATAAAATGATAAAGCCAGTAAGGGTGTTGGCCGAAAGCAGGGAATTTCCGGTAAATATAAGCATCAGCAAAGAGCCTATGGCTGCCAGCGGAATGGAAAACATCATCACAAAAGGCGTCACAAACGATTCAAAAACTGAAGCCAAAATCATGAATATAAGCAGAAAAGCCATGGCAATGAGCGGATAATAATCGGCATAATCATTTTCGTCGTGAATCACCTCAACGGCAATCCCCGAGGGAAGTGGCAAGGATGCCACCAACTGGTCCACTTCTTCGCGGGCGAGTGTCAGCAAGTCCTTATCAGCTTGAATATCTGAACTAAATTGATAGGTCAGTTCAATAATTTTTTCCTGATTGAGCCGGTTCACGCGCGAAATGCCTGCACTATAATAAATGCGCGACAAATCCTGCAACTCGTAATTGGCGCCTTCGTTGTTCCTGATTTCGAGCCGTTCCAGTTCCGACATGCGCATTTGAGGCAATTCTGTTACAGTATCGGTTCTGATAATAATTTCATACTCATCGTTTTCATACTTAAAATTGAAGCCCGATTCCACTTCTTTTCTGAAAGCACTGAGTTCACTCATCACGTTGGCCATGGTCACATTGTTACGCCCAACCGATTCGGGATTGAACTGCAGGTGAACTTCGGGCCTGTTCGCAGCCAGATTGCTGCGTACACGATCAATGTCGTCAAGATCTTCGAGGTAGTATTCCAGGTCGTCGGCCACAATTTTCATCATGGCAACATCCTGGCCTTTGATCACCACCCGCTCTTCGTTACTACCTATCCCCATCATGCGTTGCATGCGCTGACTCTCACGCATTCCACCGCCACCGGTGCCAAATTGCTCACTCGCTGCCGATTGTTCAAAATCAATGTCGGCTTCCCGGTCGTGCATGTCCATGTAATTTTCTACCTGCTGCCTGACAGCTGCAAAATCACGTTGGGCAATTTTTTCGTAGTCGTCTTTCAATCTCAGGGTAAGTACGGCCGATTCTTCCTCAATTTTACTGCTCACATGTTCCAACTCTTCCAGCAGCAAGAGGTCTTTTTCAAGATTGGCCACCAGCTCGTCGGTTTTCTCCAGGGTAGCCCCCGAGTTCATGTTCACATATACTTCAATCTGATTGTCCTCTACCTCCTGCAACTGCTGGGTTTGTGTTGCCAAACTGATCATGAGGGTAGCAAAAAACACCACCAGCCCGATGATGATGGTCATCAAAGGCTTTCGCATGGTGGCTTTCAGCAATACCAGGTAAATCTGGACCATGCGGTTGCGAATAGATATTTTTTCAAAAATGGCAATGTGCTGTTTCTTTTGCTGACGGTTCAAAATCAGGTAGGTCATCATGGGAATGAGCAGCACTGCAACTAAAAATGAGATGAGTAAGGTGGCTACAATGGAAACGCCAATTTGTCGCCCGAAAAGTTTGACAATGAGATCATCGGTAAAAAAGAAGGGTACAAAAACACAAACAGTGGTGAGGGTTGCAGCAAATACTGAGCGCCAAACCTCACGGGTACCGTTCACCACTGCATCGAAAATGCTCATGCCCTTGCCTGCCAGCCTGTAAATATTTTCCAATACTACCACGCTGTTGTCAATGAGCATACCGATGGCCAGGGCCATACCCACAAGGGTAATGCTGTTGATGGTAATGTCGTATGCATAGAAAAAATTGAAAGCGGCATACACCGAAATGGGGATCGATAGTGCGACCGTTAGTACCAGCCTGATGTTGCGAAGGAAAAACCAGAGTATGAGTACAGCCAACAAGCCGCCCACCACAGCCAGGATGATGATTTGGTCGATGTTTTTCTCCATGGTCTCGGCCGAATCGGACTGTATGATCAGTTCCACCCCCACCGAAGCCAGGTTATCGTTCAGCTGTTCAATGACCTCGCGGGTTCGATGTGACAGATCAATGAGGTTGGCCGTATTGTCGTTGATCAAAACCATGGAAATCACATCCTTTCCGTTCACTCTGCTGTACGATGTTTCTTCCTTGGTTCCAAAGGTGATGGAAGCAACGTCTTTCAGTTTCAATCCCGAAGTTTCATCAACCACCACATTGCCAATGTCGGAAATTTCCCGGAACTCGGCCGATACACTTACATAATAGCGCGATGAAGCATCGTAAACCTCTCCCACGTTGGTACGCTCAGTATGCCCACGCTGCAATAATTGTCTGATACGCGCAGGTGTAAGGCTATATGCCCTGGCTACATCGGGTGCAATTTCAATTTCGATGGACTTTTGACGTCCGCCATAGATGTTCACACTGGCAATGCCATCGATGTTCAACAGGGGATCCTGTATTTCATGATCGGCAATGTTTCTTAAACGGTCGACACCCCCTTCACCTAAAATCTGAATGCTCATGAATTGGTTGAGCATGGCCCGTAGATCTACCTTATCGACCACCACCATGAACTCTTCAGGCAGTTGCGACTTAGTTTCGTTGATCTTCTCCTGAAGCCTGAGCTGTGCATATTTCAGATTAACCCCTTCGTTGTAAGTGATTTCGATGGTACCATTGCGCCGGGTGGCCATGGAGGATATTTCGCTGACCCCTTCGAGCTGCCCAATGGCCCCTTCGAGCGGTACGATGGCCTGGTTTTCCATGTACAAAGGATCCACTTCGATGGTACTGTTCACCATCACCACCATCACGGGCATTTCGGGCGTGGGATACAACTCCATCGATAATTTTTGATAAGAGATGATCCCCAGCATTACCAGTGCCACGAAAATCATGCTGATCAGTGTCTTTCTGCGGATAATAAAATCCATAGTTAAATGTTTATGAGTCAATAGTCATCAGGAATTAGTCATTATTAATAAATGACTAATGGCCAATGACTTTTTCCTTCTTAGTTAAAATGTCGTACATGCATGGAATGACCACCAATGTGAGCAAGGTTGAGGTAATCAGTCCGCCCACCACGGCCCAGGCCATGGGTGAACGCAGATCGGCACTTTCGCCAAAACCAAAGGTCAGCGGCAGCAATGCCAAAATGGTGGTTAAGCTGGTCATGATGATGGGCCTCAAGCGTTGCACACCACCTTGTAAAATGGCCAATCTTTTACCTATTCCCTCGGCACGGAGCTGGTTGATTTTATCCACCAAAATGATAGAATCATTCACCGCGATCCCTGCCAGCATGATCATGCCAATGTATGCCATGATGTTCAACGGTTTGCCAATGATATAAAAAGTAACAATGGCACCCACCAATGCCAGCGGAATGGTAAGCAATATGGTAAAGGGATGAACCAGGGATTCGAACTGCGCCGCCATTACCATGTATACCAATACAATGGACAAGATGAGGGCAAAGGTTAAACCCGACATGGATTCCTTGCGTTTAATTTCCTCTCCGGCCATGCGGATGCGCGTACCATCAGGAATAGCAAGGGCTGTGAGCTCCTCGTCGAGTTGTTTCACCACCTGGTCGAATACAACATCGTCAGAAAGATAAGCACTCACCTTGCCTACCCGGCTTTGGTTGCTGCGATGGATTTCACGGGGCAGCTGTTCCTGGGTAATCCGTGCTACATCGGCCAGCCGATATTGCTGATTACCATTCACGATCTGAATATCCGAAAGTTCACTCACATTCATGCGGGGCTGGCGGATGGTGATGTCGCGCATTTCACCACTGGTTTCATATTCGCCGGCATCAACTCCTTCGAGCCGGTTGCGCACCTGGGTGATGATTTGCTCAACACTCAGGTTGAAATATCCGGCCTGTACCCGGTCAATCACAATGTCGATTTCGGGAGCACCATTTTCGATGGAGCTTTCAACGTTGTACAAGCCGTTCATAGCCAGTGCAACTTCCCTGATGTTTTCGGTAACAAGGGCAATCTCATCCAGGTCGTCGCCCACTACTTCTACCACTAAAGGAGGTTCATTGTTTCCCAGGGTGGATTGCAGGCTGCCTTCGTCCTGGATAAAACTGAAGTCAATATCGGTATTACTTTCCACAATTTTGCTGAACTGCTCCACCACACCATGATAATTGGCAATGCCTTCGTCGGTCAGACTCAGGTACATCATGGCATTGTTTTCACTGCTGATTGTTGATCCTCCCGCGGCTGAAGTAACTTCGCCCACACGGGTATATACCGAAACAATCATTCCCGGCATGGTTTCCTTAAAAATTTCTTCCACTTTGTTGAGCGTAGCTGCAGTCCGTTCCAGCATCACCCCTTCGGGCAATTCAAATTCAACCGTGATGTTATTGGAAGTAGAATGGGGCATGAATTCGCTGCCAATTTTGGGAACAAGCAATACGGTAGCTCCTACTGTAATGAAGGTAATGAGGACTACAATCCATTTGTAACGCAGGATGCTTTCCAGGACCCTGCTGTACCAGTTTAAGTTGATGGTGGGTGCCGGTTTAAAACGTGTTTTCTCTCCAAAAATTTTAGTTACGAGTACAGGAATAACCAGCAAAGCAACCAGTAAGGACGATAAAAGCGAAAAAGCTACCGTCCAGGCCTGGTCCTTAAACAGTTCACCTGATGCCCCCTGAAGGTAAACAATGGGGAGAAAAACCACAACGGTAGTGAGGGTTGATGCTGTAATTGCCCCACCCACTTCACCAGCTCCATCGATGGCCGAAGCAATGATACCCTTTCCGCGCTCCATGTGCTTGTATATGTTTTCCATCACAATGATGGCATTGTCCACCAACATGCCGGCCCCAAGGGCCAAACCACCAAGGGTCATCACATTGAGGGTGAGTCCCTGGAAATACATCAGGGTGAAAGTAGCGACAATGGAAATGGGAATGGCAATGCTAATGACCAGTGTTGGAGCAATCCGACGCAGGAATACAAACAACACCACCACGGCCAGCAGTATTCCGAACAAAGCCGATTGACGTACTTCGCTGATGGCACTGCTGATAAAATTCCCCTGGTTCTTCACCACTGAAAAACGGTAACCGGGCAGGGCTTTGGTGATGGTCTCAAAAGCTTCGTTCAGTTCTTTCACGGCCTTCACCGTGTTGTAATGCGGTTCCTTGTAAACCGATAAGCCTATGCAGCGTTCGCCGTTATAATTGACAATGGTTTCCGGATCTTTGTTGGTTACCGTAACCGTCGCAACATCGCTCAGGTAAACCGGAACACTGGCAGTACTGCCATCGGGCCGGGTTTCAGTTTTCAATCCCAGAATGATCCTGTTCAGGTCCGAAGGGCTGGTGATCATGCTCAGCCCCTTGATGCTGTAATTGGTTCCGTTTTCTTCGATGGAACCGCCCGATACATTCCGGTTGTAAGCCTGAATTCTCGAGCTGATATCCGATGCCGAGAAACCATAGGCTTCCAGCAGGTATGGATTGGTCTCCACCAACACCTCGGCCACTTCTTCACCGGCTAGTTTTACATCGGCAATACCCTCAAGCCGGATGAGTTCGTTGCGGATATAATTTTCGGCCACCTTTCGCAATTCATCGAGGTTTTGCATGTTCTCGTTTTCGAGGGCAACCACCATGACCGGGGTGGAATTGGGATCGTATTGAGTAATATTGATGGCATCGATGCTGCTGTTCTGGGCATAACTGGTCATGGCTTTCTGCAAATCCAGAAAAGCCTCGTCCATATCTTTTCCCCAGGCATATTCAACGGTGATGGTGGCCATGCCTACCCTGGTTACGGAGTTCACGTTCACCACATCACTTTGGCGTATAGCTTGCGACTCAATGTTCCGAACAAACAGGTTTTCGATCTCATCGGGCGGACGGTTGCCTGCTTCCAGTTCGACGTAAAGCCTTGGATTGTTCATTTCGGGAAAGAGGTCGATGCCCAGCTTCGAGAAAGAGATGTATCCCAACAGCAAAACTGCCAGCACCATCATCAAAACGGTCACCGGATAGTTTACCGAAAATTGTGCGATCTTTTTCATTATTTCTGAACTTTTACCTTGGTACGGTTGGAGAGCATTTCGTATCCCTCAACCACCAGTTTTTCACCGGGTTCCAGTCCGCTGGTGATTTCCACTTCATCGTCGGTTTCGATGCCCGTGTTAATGCGTTTTTCGGTAGCCGTATTGCGTTCAACCACAAAAACGACTTTACCCCGACGCTTGTCCTGCACCAGATCACGATCGATCACGATGGCACTGTCGCGTTTCTCCACTACAATTTCGGCTTTGACAAACATCCCGGGCCGCATGATCAGTTCAGGATTACTCACCTTCATCACCCCTTTAAAAGTACGTGATGCCTCGTTAATGGCCGGCGATAATTCTGTAATGACTGCTTTGAGGGTATCGTCCTTCAGGTTGTAATTGGTCACAAACGCTTCTTGTCCAACGCTAACGGTACTGATGAACTTCTCAGGAAATTCAGCATTCATCATCAAGGTTGAATAATCCATGATTTGAGCAACTTTGGTTCCCGATGCTACTTTCACCTGGGGAGTAAGATAGGGTAAATCGACCACCACACCGTTGAAAGGGGCAATTACGCTCAGCTTTTCCATTTGCAGTAAGGCATTGTCGTAGTCGTATTTCGCATTCAGATAGCTCAGCTCTGAATTTTTCAGCTCACGTTGCGTCACCCCGCCTTTATCGAATAAGGATTGTTGCTTTTCGTATTCCTGCCGGGCATTTTCCAGGTCGAGCTTGCGGGCTTCGATCCGAATACTAAGCAAATATTCAGGATTGTCCAATTCAACCAACACATCGCCTTTTCGAACTTTATCGCCCATGCGATATGGTTTTCCGGTTAGCGGATTGTTCTTTAAACGGTACAAGCCTTCGGCCAGCGTTGACAGATCGATGGTGCCGGTGGGCGACACAGTACCGTTAATTTCGAGTGTATTAAAAATGGGTTTGCGCACCACATCGATGACCTTTACAGGAACACTCACGTCGGCTCCCTGAGTTTCTTCCTGGTTTTTACAAGCAGCAAAGACAGTCAATGCAACAAGGATGATGACAATTTTTTTCATGGCTTATTCTTGATTAATGTTATACAACTCGGGTGAAAATTCAGAAGGAACAATGGATTTCCGTGTTTCAAAATCCCATAAGGTTTGAATCTTCAGGTTCAACAGTTCCAATTTGTAATTGATCAGCGCATTGGTATGTTCGTTGCGCTTGGCAGAGAGCTGGTTTTGATACAGACTGAGATCCATGCTGGTCAAATCGCCATTCTCATATTTTTCGAGGTTTAGCTCATAGGTTAAACGGGCATTTTCCACACTTTTCGATGCAATTTCGATCTGGTAAACCAGGTTTTGCAGGTTGCGATATATTTCACGGATGTTCATCCGTATGGTTATTTTTTCATTGTCGAAGTTCAACTCCTGCATTTCGAGCGAAGCTTCGGCGGCTTTTAACTGGGCTTTCTTTTGGCCCCAATCCCAAAGCGGAATTTCGAACGACAGGGATACGTTCTG
>JAFGVJ010000012.1 GCA_016938055.1 Prolixibacteraceae bacterium | reverse complement strand
GGATAAAAAACCGGGTAACGTACTGATCGCATTTTTCGCCTGGGTTATTTTGCTGCTTTTCAGTTTCGGTGTCGAAACAAAACTTTCATGGTACATTTTTACCATTTACATTCCTGTTTCGATGGCTGTTGCATTGATGCTGGATTTACTGAATGGCCGATTGACCTGGGTAAAACATTTTTTTCTGGTCACTTCGTTGTTGTCGATCCTGATTGTTCCACTTTCAACAATCAAAACTTCAAACAACGACATCAAATCAATGCATCCTTTGTTTCAAAAGGAACTCAATGAAAACTCCAACGTGTATGGGTACAATATCGAATACGCCAGTTTGAATTTTTATACCAATGGCCAATTGAAAATGGTTTCAAAAATTGAGGATTTACAACCTGGAAAATTGGGAGATCATGCTTATGTAGTGTTGAAAAAGCTTGATTATAATATGTTGGCTCACCCCGAGTATTACCTCGTTTTGGGTGAAAACCAACATTTTGTTTTTCTGAAACTTCGTAAAGAAGTCAATCTTCCAATTCTTCAACTTTCAATGAAACCCGATAGTCTTCCTGCTCAATTGTAGATGATGAAATGGGATAAGGAGCCAGTTCATTCAGGGAAATTTTGAATTGCTGAAGGGTGGTGTCTGAAGGGAACGAAGGGGTATTGCCCGTGTTCAGGGTCAATTGGTGAACCGATCCGTTGAGCGTAAACGATATCGCTACAGCCGCATTGCCCTGCCATACACAGATCACATCCATGGGGCAGCGCGAATCGTTGTAAACCGAATCGACACACAACGAAAGGCTGTTGTTCGAAACACATTCGTTCACTTTCAATTCCAACTTCTGCTTGAGTTCAAGCGACTTGGTTTCACTGTTCAGTGAATCGTTGGCACAGCTGCCCAACAAGATCAGGGCAGCAACAAAGGTCAGGTATTTTTTCATGGTATTAAAATTTCATTCAAGATGCACGAGTATGAAATTGGTTGCGTTTAACATTCCAGAATGTAGCCTACTTTTGGTATGTTGTTGATTTGAACAGCAGTATCGTTGGAGAGGTACTTCCGTAACTTGGCAATAAACACATCGAGGCTACGGCCGTTAAAGTAGTCGTTGTCGCCCCAAACCGAGAAGAGGATGTTGTCGCGGGTGACAATCTCGTTGGGCGAGAGGCAGAGGTGGCGAAGCACTTCGCTCTCTTTCCGGGTAAGCCGTTTGTTTGTTTCACCCATTGCCAGCAGTTGGTTCTTGTAATCAAAGAGGTACTTCCCGATGGTGAATTTATCGCGTGAGAGGTTTTCAGTGGGAGGGAGGTTGTAGCGATTGATGATGGCATTGATGCGGCAAAGCAATTCATCTTCGTCGAAGGGTTTGGTAATGTAATCGTCTACGCCCAGGTTGAACCCTTTGATTTTGTCGTTTTTCATCGATCGGGCTGTAAGGAAGATGATGGGAATGGTATTGTTTTCAGCCCTGACCCTTTGTGCCAGAGAGAATCCATCCATGCCTGGAAGCATTACATCGAAAATGCAAAAATCGAATTTGCTGCTTTTGTACCCTTTGAGCCCCGAATCGCCATCTCGGTAAAGCTTTACATCGAAACCATTCGATTCGAGGAAGTCAACCAGCAGGAAGCCCAGGCTGGTATCGTCCTCAACCAACAGTATTTTTGTCCGTTTCATTTTTCAAAGGTAAGAAAATGGTAAATACAGTTCCTTTACCCGGTGTGCTTGTTACATCAATGTTGCCGTTGTACTGCTCAATGATCTTTTTTACGTAAGTAAGTCCCAGTCCAAATCCTTTTACATTGTGCACATCGCCGGTAGATACCCGGTAATATTTGTCGAAAATCCTGGGAAGTTCCTTTTTCTCCATTCCTATGCCTTTGTCTTTGAAAACCAGTACCAGGTTGTTTCCTTTGTTCAGCGTGGTAATGCTGATATCAGGGACTTCGCGGGCATATTTGATGGCATTGTCAATCAGGTTTGACAGCACCAGTTTCATGTGGCCTGTTGTAGCATCGATGGTGTAATTGACTGCATCGGGATGAAAAACAATGCTTCCGTTCAAACTCTCCAGGCGTGTGGCAAAAGCTTTGATGTTGCTGTGAATCAGTTGATGCATGTCAACCTGTTCAAGTACACCGGGATCGTTTCCCGAACACATTACTTTCAAAATTTCATCCACATGTTTTTCCAATTTCTGGTTTTCGAGAAGAATGACAGAAAGGTATTCGCTGATCTTTTCATCGTTGATGATTGGTTCCTTCTTTTTAATAAGATTGGTGGCAAAGCGGATATTCGAAAGCGGAGTTTGAAACTCGTGAACCATGTTGTTGATGAAATCGGACGTCTGTTGCACCATTTCGCGTTCCTTGCGGAACATGCGGGAAGTCATGATAAAAGAAGCCATGACAAAAAAAAGTGCCAGCAGGGCAATCAGGAACTCACCCCTGATCTGGGCCAGTAAAAACTGGTTGCGATCGGGGAATTCCAGCCTGATTTTGATGCCATCCTTCTCGAGCAGTCCGTTCAGGCTTTGCAGGTAACAACGGGCACCAAACAATTTTGAGTTTGCCGGGGTGTAAATCGAATCGGTGATTTCAAAGGTGTAATCCATGTTGATGTGAAAGATTTCCAACTTGGATCGAATAATGCTGTCAATTTCCTCAATTTTTTGTTTCCTCACATCTACCTGGCAGGGATTCCCGCACAGATAATCTTTCATTTCGTTGCAATTCGAAGCGGTATTCCCGATTTCTTCCCGTGCTTCAACCAGCGCTTTGGTCACCATCCGGTTGAAATTTTGCTCTTCGAGCCGTGCCGCCTTGAATATCCAGTTTAGCTGAATTCCCAAAAGCACCACCAGGGCAATGAAAGTGAAAAATGCCAGAAAATTTTGTTTGTTCAGTTTCGACACGCTTTTCAATGATAATGAATGATTGACTTCATGTTAATAAAGTATGAATACTCACAAAAATAGTTAAAATTGACACCGTTCAGCCTGTTTTAACATGGCCTTAACAAGTTATAACAACCAAATAACAAATTGATTTGTTGTATTGAAGTAGTTTTGAAACAATCTAAATAGCAAAAGATTTTTAACCATTAAACAAATAAAATTATGAAAAGACAATTGATTCTTGCTTTCGTGTTCGTTTTTGCAGTTGCATTGTTTGCCCCTGCTGTTGTTGCTGCCATGGACAATGGAACCACCGTTGAAATGTTAGATAACAAAGAGAAAAAGGATGCCAAGGCTGATAAAAAAGCCGACACTGCTACAAAGACCGAAGCCAAAGCCGACTGTGGTGCAGCCAAAGCAGCCAGCGATTGCGGTGCCAAGGCAGAAAAGAAAGCCGACTGTGGTGCTAAAACCGAAGCTAAAGCCGATTGCGGCGCTAAAAAAGCAGAGAAATAAAAAAGCTTTTGAAATAAATTATAAAAACCCTGCCGAATCTCCGGCAGGGTTTTTTATTTTCTGGCCATGTTTAGCAGTTGCTGAAACCGATCGTTATCGTTCATCCAAAGTGTTCCCTGAACTTCTGCCAGCCAGGCTTTGATCTGTTCGCTTTGAGTCTGCTCCAGTTTCTTTAAAAGTATTTTGATGTTGCCAACTTCATACAGTTGAAGCGCTGCCAGTTCTTCAATGATTTGTTGTAATTCCTCTATTTCAGCTGGTGAAAAATCAAATATTCTTGTGTCAATGACTTTTACCGCTTGCGGCACATGAGCTGCTTCTGTTGGGAATTTCTGTTGAATTTGGGCTGATTCAGGCTTTGGGAGCTTGCAACAAAAGGTTGCGCCCTTACCCAACTCCGATGTATAATCAATACTTCCACCGTGTGCTTCAATGGCCATTTTGCAAAATGTTAGACCAAGTCCGGTAGAACCTGATCGTCCGGCCCGCTTCACAATTAATTGACCAAATTTTTCAAAAATCATTTGCTGATCTTTGGGAATCCCTGGACCTGAATCGGCAAAACAAATACTCAAAGCATCAGTATTTTCCTTGATGTAGATGCTCACTTTTCCCATGTTGGGTGTAAATTTTAAAGCATTGGTCAAGAGGTTCACAAATACCCTGTTCATGATTTCTTCATCCACCATCAACGGATAATCTTTCGTCAGTTTTAATTCCAGTTCAATGTTTTTTTCCTTTACCAGAAAGTTTGACTGGTTAAGGGCATTGTTGACCAGTTCATGCAGGGAGACAAGCCGGCAATTGAGTTTCATGACCGAATTCTCGTAACGTTGTACGTCGAGCAAGTTGTGGACCAGGTGCAGCATTTGATTCCCGGCATGCAGCACGCGTTCATCTTTGGCAAAATTCAATACAATATTGAGCGGATTCTTCAAATCGTGAATGATCATGCCGGTTAGGCTTTCCTTAAAAGTGTTCAATTCTTTTAGCTGTTCGTTTGAGGCCTTCAGCCTTTCCGATTGTTTTTCCAGTTCTGTATTCTGAATTTTAATCTGTTCAGTTCGATCGTCAACCTTCATCTCCAGTAATTTATTGTAGTTGTCCAATTCAACGCTGAGTTTTTCAGTTTTGATAAAAGTGAGCGAAAGGTTTTTCGACAATACAATTGATTTGGCAAAGGCCAGAACAAAAACCCCATATGGTAAAAGGAAGCCGGTTAAAATTAATTTGTTGTAATACAATATGTCATTGATGACAATGAAAATAAAAAACAAATAGGTCACAAAAAATATGAGTGAATTTTCTCTTCGATGTTTCAATGCCAAAGCCAGGCAAATAATGAGGTAAATTGCGGCAATGGCAATAATCACCTGATAGATGACCGGTGTGTAAGTAAATACAATGGGGGGG
>JAFGVJ010000107.1 GCA_016938055.1 Prolixibacteraceae bacterium | reverse complement strand
TTACCTCAAGCTCCATGTTTTTAAGTGATAGTCGAATGGCTTTCCCGGTTTCGGTAACATCAAAATCAGGAATCATATTGTCACCGGGGAAAACAAATTCTGTAAGGGCTTCTTCTTTTCCTGCAAAAAACTTCACCCGTACGGCGTTGTCAGCTACCGGACAGATGGCCAATGTGCCATCGGGGGTACTAACAATCAACCCTTCCTTCACTTCTTCAAAACTTGTTACGACCTTGGGCTGGCAGCTGATGAGAAAAAAAATGACCAGTAATAGAAAAAATGGTTTCATATCTTGCGATTAATTATTTTTTTCATGTTGTAAAAAATTCTGCCTTCCGGCCATAACACAGTCGTTCATTTTTTAAAAAGATTACCGTGGCCGGTTTTCATAATTACTACTCCATCGGCAATTCAATAACATTGATTTTCTATTTCAACATCCACCAATCAATGTTGAACAATTCACCATCGCTACCTTTGAACACCAAACAGAGATCGTGAACGCCTGTAACTTTCTTTATTTTGCCTTTTACGCCTGTCCAATTTTGCCAGCCTCCGGTACTTTTAACCTCAATGGTGCCCAGGAGTTCGCCTTCGGGACTGTCAAGCCGGATTTCGATTTTGCCGCCTTGTGAAGCTGAAGCAACACTGGCTTCGAATGTTTTGGCACCTTTACCTAAATCGACACTACGAACTTTCAGGTAATTCCCGTTTTCAATTTTGGTAACATAAACGCCAGTTTGACTGTTTTCGGCTGTTTTCAAACCTTCGCTCCAGGCAATCGTTTCGGCCTCAACCCTTTTAAACGGATTCAAATTGGCCACGCTTTTCTTCACCCCTGCCTTGGTGGGTATGATCGTTGGAATGGAGCCATCGGCATTGTATTCAAATTGTTCCACACTTACTGAACGTTGAAATCCTTTACCTCCCGACAAATCCTGATCGTGATAAAAGAAATAGGAATTTCCTTTGAAGTCGATAATGCCGGCATGGTTGGTAAAAGCCAGGTGATCGGCCCTTTCCATGATATGTCCTTTATATGTCCACGGTCCAACAGGCGATGGCGATGTTGAATAAGCGATGTATTCGGGAATGCCCTCGGCAGCATAAATCATGTAATACAGGTTGTTGCGTTTGAAAAACCAGGGACCTTCGGTATATGTTGTTCCGGGTTTTCCGTCGCGCCCATCTTTGGAACCAAAAGCTTCAGGGCTCATCTCTTTGGTAACGATGCCGTTGTCGCCAATACTCCGGTCATACGAAACCATATCATCATTCAAGCTGACATACCACAATTTGGGGTTTCCCCAATACAAATAGGCTTGTCCATCGTCGTCTATGGCAACAGTTGGATCAATGTCTTGCCAAATATGATCGCTGTCGATCAGTCGTTTCCCAATAGGGTCGATGAATGGGCCGGTTGGAGCATCGGAAACCAGCACTGCAATGCCTTCGCCATGGATGGGGACATACAAGTAGAACTTTCCATTGCGCTCAATACAATGTGGTGCCCAAGCCCCATTTGTTTTATCCATCCAGGTGAAGTTCTTGAGTGAAGCCACTGCACCATGATCGGTCCAGTTCACCATATCTTTCGACGAATAGCAGCGCCAATCGTACATGGTAAAGAAATTGTTCACCGTAGAATCCTCATCGTGCGAAGTATACAAGTACACCGTGCCATCGTACACCATGGGTGCCGGATCGGCAGTGAAAAATGTTTGTACAATGGGATTTTGCGCTAAAGCGAGCATTGGCATTAGCAAAATAAGTATCCATAACATGGTTATTTTAGTCTTCATCTGATTTGCTTTTTTAATATTTCACATTCGATTTTGATTTCATTTCCTTGGCCGAAGCAAAGGGAACAAGGGTAAAACTGTAATGATGACCTTCGGCACTTGGTCTGATAAGGTATGGCTCGTGCGGCCATGCACCCCAACTGTCGTCACCACTTACACCAATCATACGGTAGTCGATGTGTAATTCCACTAAATCGCGCGGTTTGATATCGTTGGCATGGCGCAGGTTTTTGTCTTTTTCAGGGCCTGCGTCAAAGTCTTCAACAGTATTGTTCAGTGCATTGAATTCGAACAGTTCGTCGGCAAGCACTAAAAGGCCACTGCCATCGTTACGCTTGAGTGCCAACCAGCGTACATCGGTACGGTGCCCGTTTTCCTGTGGGCGAATGTAGGGTACATACAAATCGGCCACAGTGGTTTCGTAATGCCCAACAAAGGTCGATGAATTGCGGTCGGAGTAGTTCTCCCATGGGCCACGGCCCAAATATTCCACTTGCGATAATTCGGAAGGTAGTTGCATTTTCATCCCCACACGCGGGAATACCCGAACTTTGTCGCCCTCGGTCACCAACAGGTTGTCAACCTTCACATTGCCATTCCCCATGATGGTATATTGAGTTTTCCAGTTCGATTGCAATGAGTCGAATTGATAGAGCACCTCAACTTGCACAGCATTGCCTAATTGACTGGCTTTTACGCTTGCAGCAAGCGGGGTTTCTTCCGAAGCCACCTTGCAAAGGCGTGCCACACGTTGCATACGCCAACCATAATCGTTGTCGGTTGGTGCACGCCAGAATGCCGGACGAGGACCGAAGCCATTCAAAATCAACTCCTTGTTATTGACTTTGTACGAAGTAATCAGTCCTGACTTAGTGTCGATGGACACAGAAAAGTCTTTGCCTGCAATGTCAACCGATGCTCCTTCGGTATAAGCGACTTCTCCGGCTTTGGCCAAATCGAACTGGGTCTTGGGTGCTTCAAACGGCAGTTTTAGCTGTTCGGAAGCAATTAACCAGCCAGCGGGAAGCAGATTTTCAGCTGTTTTTGTTTTGGCAAAAATGGTGACAAAATATTCAAGGCCCGGTTTGGCAGTAATCCCTTTTAAATCGATGCTTACTGTTTTCGATTGCTCCGGTGCCACATCAAGAACAGGTATTTTAGCCGTTTTAACCACTTTACCGTTTGCAGTAACTTCGTAGCTGAAATCGAACTTCGAAAGGTTGGTGAAAAAAAACTTATTGCTTACCTGCACCTGACCATTATCCAAATCTTCGGCTTTGAAACCAATATTTTGGTATACATGCTTCATTTCAAGGCTGTGCGGCTTCACGCTCCTATCGGGAAAAACCACACCATTGATGCAGAAGTTTCCGTCCGACGGGGTGCCTTCGGGGCCATAATCGCCACCATAAGCCCAAAACTCACCTTTTTCATTTTTATCGGCAAGGCCCTGGTCAACCCAGTCCCAAACGAAACCGCCCTGCAACTGCGGGTATTTCTCGATAATGTCCCAGTAATCTTTTATATTGCCCATACTATTTCCCATGGCGTGTTCATACTCGCAAAGAATCAGCGGACGATCAGTGTAGGTTTTGGCATAATGCTCAATGTGTTGTGGTTTGGCGTACATGGGACAAACAATGTCGGTGTTCCACTCATGACCACCTTGTTCGTACTGAATGGGACGCATCTTGTCGCGGCCTCTGATTTGCAGGTAGGTTTTGTAGAAGTTGTAACCATTCCCTGCCTCGTTGCCCAAGGACCAAATGACCACCGAAGGATGGTTTTTGTCGCGCTCGAACATGTTGCGGGTACGGAACAGGTGGGCTTCGGTCCAGTCGAGGTTGTTGGCCAGGCTCTTTCCCTTAGCGCGGTCGTAACCCATGCCGTGCGATTCGATGTTTGCTTCGTTCACAATGTAAAAACCGTATTTGTCGGTCAATTCGTAAAAGAAATCGGGTTGCGGGTAGTGACTTGTGCGTATCGCGTTCACGTTGAGTTCTTTCATGCGTTGCAAATCAAGCATCACATCGGCCTCGTTCACCACTTGCCCGGTTGTTTGATGAAACTCGTGCAGGTTCACCCCTTTCAGATAAACAGGTTTTCCATTCACCCAAAACTGACCATTTTTGATTTCGCTGGTGCGGAACCCAATTTTAACGGATGTGGCTTCGGCCAGATCTCCCGATTGATCTTTATTGGTGATCAACAGGGTGTAAAGGTTCGGAGCTTCGGCACTCCAGGCTTTAACAGCAGGTATGGTGGCTTCAAAATCAAGCGAAGCAACAGAGTCGGTCAATTCGGCTGTTTTGGTTCCCGATGCAACTGTTTTCCCGTCAGCATCAATAATTTCGTAGCTAACTGTTTGTGAAGTATTTTGTTGGGTATGGTTTTTCAAATCAACACTCAATTCAAATACACCATTGGTATAGCTCTCATCAAGCTTGGCTTCGGCAAAGAAATCGCGAACACGCACCTTGGGCTGGGCATACACGTAAACATCGCGCGGAAGACCGCTCAGGCGCCAGAAATCCTGACACTCGAGGTAGGCAGCATCGCTCCAGCGGAACACTTCAACGGCAATTGAATTTTTACCGGGTTTCACATACGGGGTAAGGTCGAACTCCTGCGGGGTTTTACTATCCTTGCTCATGCCCACTTTTTGACCGTTCACCCAAACAAAGCCTACTGATTTGATGGAACCAAAATAGACGAAGATCTGTTTCCCGTCCCATGATTGGGGAATGTCAAAGTCGCGGCGGTAATAACCAATGTTGTTATTTTCCAAATCGTTGACATAAGGAGGTTTGAAATTCCAGTAGGGGTAGAATTCGTAGCCCACGTTGGTGTAAATAGGAATCCCATAGCCTTGCATCTCCATGTTCGAGGGAATGACAATGTCATCCCATCCCGATAGATCGAGACCATTGGCGGCAAAGTTCGCGATACGATTAGAAACGCCTTTGGCAAACTTGAACTTCCAGGTTCCGTTCAACGAAGCAAGCCTCCCGGAAGCTTCCCTGTCGTTTTTCAAGGCAAGCTCTTTACTTTCATAACTAACGAAAGAGGCACGCGGCAACTCTTTGTTGATACCCTGTATTGCAGGATTTTCCAGCTCGGGATGAGGTGGTCGGTCTTGGGCCTGAAGGCTCGATACAATAAGCAAACAAGCAATCAATTGAAGTATTTTATTCATAAGTATTATATTTTAGAATGATCTTTTCCATTTGTTTTTCCATTTGTTTTTCCATTACTTGACTATACTCTTACTGGTTACGATACTTCCATCCGACATCCTCTTCCTTTCAATGACCACACCTTTGGGCAGCCATTCATTGTTAAGCTTTTGCCCGCTTAGGGTAAAGAATTCAACTGAAACAACATCATTTCCCCGTCCTGATATATTATCTATCCCAACAGGATAGTCAACAAAGCCGGCCAGACTAACGTTTTTCGCTGCAAAACCCTCAGTGCTGATTGTTAGGGCTCCGGAATAGGATTTCCTCTCAAGCCCTTCCTTTAAACGAACAAACACCTCAGTATTGGGAACAAAGCCATTTTGATGTGCCAGAAAAAGAGTCTGTTCATACCCTTCATCCTCAGTCAATGATATTTCGAAATGGTTGGATGCCGCTATCAACACATCGCTTTGAAGCATATCGCCCAAAACCATCAATGGAATACCTGCCGATGGGCCAGCATGTTCTTTATAATGAATACCCTCAAATGAGTTGATCCACACGCCACTTTTATTGCTAACCACAACAATCGGGGCATCGTATTCACTTGAATTACTAAGGAATACCGTATCAATAACAAAGGGATTGCTGCCATTTGACCAAAACCCTGCAATATAAATATGCTTCGTGTTCAATGGCACGCCATCGCTATTTGCTGAATAATCCAGGGGCACAACTACCTGACGGCTGTTCCCGAATGAAAAAGAGGCCGGTGATGTCCAATAATTGTTTTGATCGAAAAGTCTGAAATCGACACTGGCATTATTGTTGCTCCCCAAACGAGCCACAAT
>JAFGVJ010000106.1 GCA_016938055.1 Prolixibacteraceae bacterium | reverse complement strand
GATCTTCATTTTATTCAGGAACAAAGGAATAAAGGTTCCGAATAAGGAGGCAAAAATCACCACGATAAACAAGGAAAAACTAACAATGTAAGCCAGGTTACGACCGGTGTCTCCAAAATTAAAGATCAGGTTGAACAACAGGATTAAACCGGCAAGCACAAAAGCCACAATCAAAGCCACACTCAGTTCTTTAACCAATTTACGGCTCATGCTTTGAAAATCGTTTACACCACTAGCCAATCCTTGCACCACAATGGAGGAGGATTGTACCCCAACGTTTCCTGCCATAGCACCAATGAGCGGAATGAAAAACACCATTTTTGGAATACGCTCCAGGGCACTTTCGTTACCAGAAATCACAACAGCACCTAAAATTCCACCTACCAAACCAATGAGCAACCAGGGCAAACGTGCCCGTGTAATACTGTAAACCGAATCGGAAAATTCTACATCGCCAGTCAAACCGGAAGCCATTTGATAGTCTTTCTCAGCTTCTTCGCGAATGATGTCCACCACATCGTCAATGGTGATGCGGCCCTTCAAATGTCCCAGCTCATCCACTACCGGTAAAGCTACCAAGTCGTATTTTTCCATTTTCTGGGCCACTTCTTCGCGGGTTCCCGTTGTTTCAATAGAGATAACTTCCTTGTTGTAAATATTTGAAATAAGGGTTTGGGTTGGATATTGGATCAGTTTTTTCAGGGAAAGAACCCCCTTGAGTTCTTCATTGTCACCAATTACATACACGTAATAGATTTCATCAATGTCTTCGGCCTGGCGCCCAATTTCTTTCAAACAGGTTTGCACGCTCCAGTTTTCGTTGACGGCCACCAGCTCGGCAGCCATGATCCCCCCCGCAGAATCTTCATCGTAATTCAGCAAATCCTGGATGTCGCCTGCATGTTCGGCATCATCGATATAGTTCAGTACCTCTTCGCGTTTTTCATCGGGCAATTCACCAATCACGTCGGCAGCATCATCGGTATCCATGAACTCAATGTACTGACGGGCAATTACATCGGAGGGCATTTTGGATAAAAAGCGACGGCGGTCTTCCTCGGGTATTTCAAGCAAAACATCGGAGGCAATGTCCCCCTCAAGCAGTAGGTATACCTCCAGGGCTTCGTCCATGGTCAGCACTTCCAAAATTTCGGCGATATCGGCAGGATGGAGTTCATCCAGCGAAGCTTTTATCTCTTCAGTCCGGCCATTTTCGATGAGCTCCTTGAGGCTATCAATGTATTCTCGGGTTAATTCAAATTGCATAATTACTGATTTTGAAAATGGGTAAGGGCATTGGTTAACTCTACAAATTCTGACACGGAGAGTTGCTCGGGTCTTTGTGTTAAGTAGGGATGGGAGAATCCATCCTGACTGACGAGCATTTTAATGGTGTTACGAATCATTTTCCTGCGTTGATTAAAGCAGGTTTTAACCAATTTCTTAAATAAAACCTCATCACATCCCAAGTCTTGCACCTGGTTTCGGGTTAACCTGATCACAGCTGATTTTACTTTTGGCGGAGGGGAAAAAACATGCTCATGTACAGTGAAAAGATAATCGATCTGGTAATAAGCCTGCAACAAAACACTCAGTATCCCATAAGTTTTGGACCCCGGAGGAGCAGCCAGTCTTTCGGCCACTTCTTTCTGAATCATTCCTACTACTTCGGGTATCTGGTTCCTGAAGTCCAGTACTTTGAAAAAAATCTGGGATGAAATGTTGTAAGGAAAATTGCCGATGACCACAAAAGGGGCTTCACCAAAGATGTTGTGAAGATCATATCGAAGGAAATCGGCTTCCAGTATCTGTGCTTCCCGATTTGGAAACTGATCTTTCAGATAAGCAACAGATTCTCTGTCGATATCCATTGCAATGGTTGTTTGCTGTTCCCTCTGAAAAAGAATTTGTGTGAGGACGCCCATTCCCGGCCCGATTTCCAGAATATTTGGAGTTTCGGTCGACAGGCTTCCAACAATTTTACCGGCTGTGTTCAGGTCGGTAAGAAAGTGCTGGCCGAGGTTCTTCTTTGCCTTTACAACTGTCATAAGGGTCCTCGTCGCTCATATCAAATTTATGTTTAGTGATGATGGGCATTCAAAAAAACTTTTGTTTATTTTTATGCTTTGCAAAATTAAGAAAGCATCTTGTAAACACCGCTGTTTTGAAAAAAAAGATTGCCAAAATTCTAAAATATACGCTTTTCACCAGCATTGGAGTTCTCATGTTCTGGTTGGTATACCGCGATCAGGATTTTAGCAGGATCCGTGACACCTTGATGTACCATGCCCAATACCGATGGATTGCTTTTTCACTGATTTTAGGCTTATTCTCCCATATCAGCCGAACTTTGCGATGGAAAATTGCGCTCGAACCCCTCGATGAACATCCGGGAACAATTAACACCTTCATTGCCGTAATGCTGTCGTATTTTATGAACCTGCTCCTGCCCCGCATGGGCGAGTTTGCCCGTTGTGCTTACCTGACAAAATATGAAAAAATCCCATTCCCAAAACTCCTGGGAACGGTGATCACCGAACGCATTGTTGATATGATCATGCTATTGCTCCTGATTGTTTTTCTTTTTCTTATGGAATTTGATAAACTGATCCGTTTTGGGCACGACAATCCGGCAATAATGAGCAATGCACGCCAACTTATTCAATCGCCTTTCCTTTGGGGAGGCCTGCTGTTACTGATGATTGCAGCTTTTCTGATCTTCAGAAAACGAAAAGAGATGAAGCTGAAAAACAAGGTGATACACTCGTTCCACCAATTGAGCGAAGGCATTCGTTCGGTGTTGTCCATGAAGCGTTACAAGGCTTATATTGCCCATACCATTTTCATTTGGACCATGTATTTCATGATGTTGTACGTGGCATTTTTCAGCCTCGAATTCACCAGTCATTTGCCCTTGATAGCTGCACTTACCACCTTTATTCTGGCCACTTTGGGTATGGTCGCACCGGTTCAGGCTGGCATTGGGGCCTGGCATTTCATGGCCGAAAAGGCCCTTGGACTTTATGGCGTTGAAAGTGCCGATGGCAAATTGTTCGCCTTGCTGGTTCATTCCAGTACCAACGGGATGATCGTAGTCTGCGGCATTCTCTGCATTGTTATGATTCCCCTGATTAACCGAAACAAGCGAACAACAACAAAACCGGAACAAAGCATCACCTGATCAGATTTTCTCTTGCTGAATTCACTGCCAATGCAAAGGTTCTTCGGGCCTTTTTCCTATTTTTACCCGAAATTGATCACTGTGAACACCGAGTTATACATTGCCCGCAGGGTGTTTTCCCAAAAAGGCCAACAAAAAGGCATTGCCAGCAAAATAGTTTCCATAGCAGTGGCCAGCATTGCCCTGGGATTGTCGGTAATGATTGTATCTGTGGCTGTGCTCGTTGGGTTCAAAAAAGAAATCCGCGAAAAGGTGATTGGCTTTGGCGCCCATTTTCAAGTGGTCAATTACGATTCCAATGCCTCATTTGAAACCAGTCCCATTCCCGAAAATCCAGCGCTTTTAGCACAATACCAACAACTCGAACAAGTTGCACACATTCAGTCATTTGCCACCAAACCGGGCATTATTAAAACCGACAATGAAATTCATGGAATGGTTTTAAAAGGGGTGGATGTCAAGCACAATTGGTCGTTTTACGCCCGCCATCTTGTTGAAGGTTCTTTGCCCGATTTCACCACACTGGAAGCATCGGTTGAGGTGATTATTTCGGAAAAAATTGCAAGCCTGCTTCAACTCAAAACCGGCGATTTTCTCTATTGTTATTTTTACAACGAAGGGGAAAGCAACCCGCGTAGCCGCCGTTTTACCATCACTGGAATCTACAATTCAAGCATGGAAGAATTCGATGAATTATTCGTGATAGGCGACCTCCGTCAGGTGAAACAATTGTATGGCTGGCATAGCAGTGAAATCAGTGGTTACGAGATATTCATCCACGATTACGAGAAGCTCGATCAGGTGTATCAAAGCTTGCGCGACATTACCCTGAACAATGCATCTGAAAAGGCAATGCTGAGGGTATATTCAATTGTTCAGAAATACCCCCTACTGTTCGACTGGCTTTCGGTACTCGATCTGAATGTATGGGTATTGCTTGTTTTGATGGTAGCCGTGGCAGGGATCAACATGATTTCAGGCTTATTGATTGTCATCATTGAACGCTCACAAATGATCGGCACGCTGAAGGCCCTGGGCTTCTCCAACCTGAACATCAGGAAAATATTCCTGTATCTGGCGGCTTTCTTATCAACCAGGGGTTTGATCTGGGGAAACTTGATCGGTATTGGGCTGTGCCTCGTCCAACATTTTACTGGGGTGTTGCAACTCGATCCCGAATCGTACTACCTCGACACTGTTCCTGTAGTGATCAACCTTTTTTACATTGTAATGTTGAATGCGGGAACACTGGTTGCCATAGTTGCCATGATTCTTTTACCTTCGATGTTCATTTCCAGAATTTCACCGGTTGATACCATTTCGTTTGAATAAAATAAAAGAAAACCCGGCAATATTTTCATCATTGAAAACACCTGAAATATCATCAATGCTTTCCTGCATCAAAAATATCGATGCAGTGGCCATCACCGAAGCCCTGCAGTATCCGCTTCCAGGCGCTGCCGCCCAGCGATTGATGTTGCCAGGAGGCCGCGATTTGATCGTTGCTCAAGAGGAATCAGGCTACTTCCGAAGTGCCGTTTTACTATTGCTTTATCCTGAAAACGGGGAACTTTTCTTTTGTTTGACCAAACGAAATGAAGGACTGAAACATCACCCCGGACAGATTAGTTTTCCGGGAGGCCGTTGCGAAAATCATGAAAACGATGGCTGGCTGACGGCTTTGCGTGAAACGGAAGAAGAAATTGGAGTAAGCAAAGCGCAGGTTGAATACTTGGGTAAACTGACCGATGTTTATGTAACCGTGAGTCGTTTCAACATTCATCCTTTTCTGGGCTATGTGAAGAAAAAACCTGATTTTGTGATCAATCACCACGAAGTGGATACGCTTATAACCCTGCCTCTTTCAAGCATATTCCAGCCTGAAAATCACGCTATCCAAACATTTCATACCCTCAATGGATTGATCGAAGCCCCTTGCTACAACATTCAGCACCAGGTAATTTGGGGTGCTACTTCCATGATGCTTGCTGAACTGGAAGCGATACTAAGGCAACATTGTTCCCGTCGGGCAGCACGTTGAGGTAATGTTGGTAACGATCCAGCACTTTGATGACGTATTGGTAGGGTTCTTCGCCACGGCAGTAGCCCCATTTCACCACCGGATCGTTGTAATACTGCGGAATTGATTTTTTCAAGATAAAGAAATCAACCTGATCTTTCCATACATTGGGATCCCGCCCGTATTTCATGGCCAATTTACGGGCATCCATCACATGACCAATGCCTACATTGTACGATGCCAATACAAATTTCAAACGTTCATCGCTATCCCGAATAATAGGGGCAAAGACTTCGTCGAGCCAGGTAAGGTATTCCAGTCCACCACGGATGTTTTCCTTTGGATCGGTGATGTCCTCAATGTTATATAGCTCGGCAGTTTTGGGCATCAGCTGCATCAAGCCCATGGCGCCCATCCAGCTTTCGGCATATTGGTCGAAGTTAGACTCCTGCATAATGATGGAGGCAACCAAACGCCAATCCCACTTGTATTTTTCAGCAATTTCCCTGATAAGATAGTCATACTCTGAAATCATTCCGCCTGAGATTGAATGGAATTCACTCCTAACAAGCCTGGAGCTGTTGTAGCCCGAGAAATATTTGTAATAAAGGTATTTGTAATCATCGGTAGCCTTGTAACTGGTTATCCAGTCATCGAGCAAGGCTTTCCATTTTGGAGCATCTTTCCTGACGGCCCACGATATTTTTTGATTAAAACTGATGGGGGTGGCAATGTCAATCCATGGATAATATTTCTGGTTCACCTGTGCAACATTCTCATCGCAAATGGTGTATTCGATCGTTCCGTTGGCCACGAGGGAAATCAGCTGTTCCACTCCGTAAATGGTGTCTTCAACAATGTGGATGTTTTCGCCAATTTCGTCGGAAAGGTGCTTCAAGCGTTGGACATACACCGTATTTCTTTGCACGTGTATGGTTTTACCCGCCAAATCGAGTTGCTCGCGTACCAAAAGATGATCAAGTTCTGCGGAAGTAAGTGATCTTGCCCCTTCGGGAATTTTTTGGACTAAAACCTGACGGGTCAAAGCCAGGGGCTCGGTAAAATTGACCTGTTCACTTCGCTCTTTGGTCACCGTGAGGTTCTTGGCCACCAAATCGTATTTGCCCGAGTTCAGGCCTTCGAAGGTTTCACCTAAACGATTGCTGACATGAATTTTCAATCCAAGTCCCATTTCATCGGCAAAAGCTTTCAGCAGTTCATACTGAAATCCCATTGGCTGGCCACGGTAAACAAAATAATTGGTGGAGTTGTAGTCAACAACGACGTTCAGTTCCCTTGACTCAAGGATCCGGCTTAGCTCGCTGTTTTTCGTTTTGTTTTCGGTATTTTGATCATTTGCCTGCCTTTTACTATTCCCCAAGGGAGCACAGGAAGCTGTGGCAATCATCAAAATCAACAAGAAAATATAACGTATTCTCAAATTTTTCAATTTAGTTCAACATCGCGTTTCCCGAGGGAAACACAAACACATCAACAATAAATACTACAAAAAGTTTTCATTGTTAATAACTTAGCTGCAAAGGAACACTTTTCAACAGACATTGCCCGATATCCAGTGAAAACACAGGCTTTATTTAACGTAGATACAACTTAGCTCAATCATAGAAAGTCCAGGAGAAGCCAAAACGAAAGGCCATCTGATCGAATGGATAGCCCGGTGCGCTAAAAAATTCACCCATTTCTACCACACTATTGGCATGATACAACTGGGCAAATGCCGTAGTTCGTTTCAGTTTGGCATTGGCATAAAGGTTGATCAACGGATATCCACCGGTTAAAATCTCATGTTGCAGGTAAAAACTGGTGGTGGAAGGTTCATACACATCGGCATAAAAACGGGAATGATAATATATCTCGGCTCCCAACTGAATCTGCATTACTTTGAACAGGTAATGGGAATAATAAATACCGGTGTAGATGCTCAAAGCAGGCAAATGAAGCACAGCGTCGGTGGAAAGACCCTGCCAAACCACTTTGTTCGACCAGCCAAAACGTCCCAGTTGGAAATCTTTGTTGATCCAGGCACTGAGCAACGAGAATTCGCCATCGTATTGATCGGGCTGCGCCAACTCGTTATGATACAAAAAATTGCTGAATAATGAATAGTTGACACCGGCTTTCGCCTTGATTCCGGGCCATGCATATTCGCCCCGAATAACCACATCGTGCTGTTTTTTAAAACTGTTCTCCCACTGAAAATGGTTGCCATAGAAATGCTCCTGAAAAATATCAGCCGACTGGTCGCGATACCATCCTTCGACCTGCAAATGAGTGGTGTCGGAAAAAATTACCAGCTCTTTTTGAATCCCTCCTTTAATCATTGCATCCCCCAGGTTACGTCCCACCAGGGCGAACCGGGCCAAGACATTCCAGTTCAGAAAATCACTTCCGGTACGTTTCAGTTCACCACCGGCATATACATTGGAATAAGCATAGCTGCGCCAGCCATCGGGAAGCGGATGCTGCACCCTCACCCATTCGTTTTCGATGAAAGCCCTTTTCGCAAACGTATACCGCTTTTCCTCATTCTCGAAAGCTTTGATTTGCAGCAAGTGGGAGAAGCGCCTGAAAAATACCGAATCGGTATGGTTGGAGGTCTTCATGTAGGTGGTGTCAAAAAAGAACTGATCTACCGTTCTTTCAAACACACTTCTCTTATGGTTTTCAAACTCAGCATTGTACTGAATGCTGTATTTAGGAACGAACGCCAACTCAGACGGAGCGTCGATGTTACGGATGTTTTGCAGGCTTTCCACCACGATTGAATCGTTCAAAGGCTCTTCCGCTTTGAATTCTTTGGGCAGCTTCCCCAGCAAATATTCATGTGAAGTAAACATCGAAAACGATTTGTTGCTGGTTTCAACCTGGTTGCGAAGCTGAACCGGCAACTCATACGCGGCTTTCCGTACGGGAATTCTGATGCGGGTATAGTTTAGGTTGATGAAGTTGTTTACAAAGCGGTTCATCGTGGTATCGGTGATGCCGCCATTCTCGTTGATCAGGTTGGTACCGTTCACAACGCTGAAGTAGCTGTTCAAACGGGGTGCATTTCGGCTGGCAAAAACATTCAGGAAGCGATGGCGGGCTTCCTGCAGCTGGTATTGCCCGGGAGTTCGGAATACATTAAAGCGAAAACCAAAATTGGTCACCGAATCGATATTCTGGGTATAAAATGCCTTGAACACCTGATGGGTTTTCTGGGTTGCCTGTTTACCCTGAACGTAATACAAATTGGCAAAGGGAGTGGTGGTATTAAAGTATTCGACCTTTTCGGGTGTACGGGAGAAGGCATTGGAATACCGCATAAAATAAAATCGCGTATCGTGGGTCCTGTCGAAATAAATGTTCGAAAGGTAAGGAGATCCCACATAACCAAGATGGGTGTTCGAAATGCTTTGCCGATAAATGGGGTTGTAATTGTGAAAGCCAAGGGTAGCTGTATCCACCACGGCGCTTATCTTCCTGGAATACTGATCGCCCAGGGTCCAGGCTTCAATGCGGGATGCCACCTGCTGAACATCGGACTTTGACTTTCCTGTTGTATCGGCGGCAACGTTAACCATTTGATTCTGATTGCGGTTCAATCCCAAATCCTGGGCAGAAACGCTCACAGCCAAAAATAGGTATATGATAACAACGATGGTGCTACGCATGCTTGCAAAGATAAATAAAAGATGATGTACAGGAACGCTTCGGCTTATGCTGCCAAGGTTTAATCGCATATAAAACGAAAACTTTCGGTCAGTATTGAAAATTTTTGTTAATAAAACATAAATTGCGCGAAAATAATCCAAGCGTGAAACCAGCAGCAAGCAAAGCTATCGCAGAATACCGGAAAGTAAGGGCATCCCTTCAGCATAAATGCACCCGGCTGCACAACTTGCATCATGCTCATTTACAATGTGGGAAAGGTTGTGATGCATGTTGTATCAATTTCAGGGTATTCCCGGTTGAATTCTTTTCAATTCTATCAGCCATTCAATCAAACAAATTGAATATCAATGACACACAGCCCGAACAATGTATTTTTCTGGTAAACCACAGTTGCCAGATATACGAACACCGTCCCTCCATCTGCCGTTCACATGGTTTGCCCATCCTGAACATGGACGAAAGCGGCGAGCAATGGGAACTATCCTATTGCCCCCTCAATTTTAAAGCGGCCGATGAAACGTATTTCACGCTCGACAATGGCTTCCAACAAGATTATTACAACAGCAAATTGTTTCTGATCAACCGCGAATTTGTCAAACATCATGAAGGTGAAACTTTTTCGGATACTGAGCTGATTGAGCTCCGAAGAATGAAAGATTATTTGTAGGAAGACTGAAGATTAAAGATTGAAGACTTAAAACTGATGACTAATGACTCTTAACTAACAACAACATTATAGGTGTCTTCCCGACGTAAGGAGGGATCCCTCCTACGTCGGAATGACACTCAAATGGTGAATGTGTTAGCTATACTTTTTACTTCGCAAAGGCGGAGTCAAGTACTAATGACTGAATCTATTGTATTGAATCTTTCTACCTGATTACCAGCTACCGCCGGCACCACCGCCGCCAAAGCCGCCGCCACCAAAGCCGCCGAAGCTACCAAAGCTACTGCCACCACCACCAAAGCGCCCTGAGCCACTGCTAAAGTCACTAAAGGAACCACCGTGGCCCCGGTTACCACTTAACATACCAAGGGCCAGCCAAAAAGGCAAGCTGCTGTTCCGCCCTCCGGCAGTATAAACTCCCTTGCGCCTGCTTCCAAAAATAACAGGCAACACAAAAAACAAGATGATGATGATGATAAAGGGGTTAAAACCACCCGAACCGGAATTTTTGGCATACTGCTGATAATTGTATTCGCCCTGTGCCAATTCCATCACAACAGTGCTTGCCTGGTTGATTCCCCCAAACATGTCGTTGTTTTGAAAATAAGGAATCATTTCATTTTCAACTATCTGCTTTGAAGTAGCATCAGGGATGACTCCTTCAAGACCATAACCTACCGCGATGTATACTTCACCGCGGCTATCGGCCGTTTTTGGTTTTACCAGAATGAGCAAACCATTGTCGAATTTCTCGCTGCCAATTCCCCAGGCATGGGCCAATTGAACGGCATAATCGGCAATGGCATTCCCCTGTAAGTCGGGTACCGAAACTACGGCTATCTGGTTGGAAGTTGCGGCAAAAAAGTCAACCAGTTTACGTTCCAGCTGCTGCTCTTCGGCTGGTGATAAAATATTGGCCAAATCGGTCACCAAAGTTGGCGGATCGGGCCGGGTTGGCAGATCGGCTGCCATCAATTGGTATGCAGCAACTAAAAGAAGCAGAAATAGCAATACTCTTTTCATTGGATGGTGTTTATTTTCCAAACGAAATCTCGTCGGTTAGTTCATTTATATCTTCTTTTTTATAAGGAAAGTGCTTCTGCAGTTGAAGGCCGGCCTGAATAATTCCCACTGTAAGCCCCTGGGTATACTTTCCTTGCTTGAAGAAACCCAATACCAATTCTTTGGTTTCATCCCAGAAATCGGCACCCACTACTTTATTGATTCCTATATCACCTATGATGGCAAATTTTTTGTCTTCAAGGGCCATGTAAAACAGTACACCGTTGCGCAATTCGGTTTTGTGCATTTTCAGTTCTGCAAACCACCATGCTGCCCGGTCGAGTTCACTTTCGTTGCATTTGGTTTCGATGTGTACCCTCACTTCACCTGAAGTATTCACTTCGGCGGTTCTGATGGCTTGTTCAATTTCGGCTTTCTGTTCCTTTGTAAAAAAGGCACTGATATTTACTCCCATAATTGTAAGTTAAAATTGAACTTCAGGTGCTTTCGCGGCTGCTTTGTCAGCTTCGAAGTAAGCCTTCCGTTCAAAACCAAAGATGTTTGCATAGATATTCCGGGGGAAAGCCCTGATGTATGCGTTGAAGCCCTGAGCCGATTCATTGAAACGACCACGTTCTACGGCAATTCGGTTCTCGGTTCCTTCGAGCTGGGCTTGTAAATCGCGGAAATTCTGGTTGGCTTTCAAATCGGGGTATTGTTCCATCACCACCATTAAGCGCCCCAGGGCAGATGACAAACCTCCTTGTGTTTCCTGAAATTTTTGAAGGCTTGCTGCATCCAGTTTACTGGGATCAACGGTAACCTGAGTTGCTTTGGCACGGGCTTCGATAACCCCTTCAAGGGTTTCGCGCTCGTGAGAGGCATATCCTTTTACAGTATTCACCAAATTGGGAATGAGGTCCAAACGGCGCTGATAAACATTTTCAACTTGCGCCCACTGAGCTGAAACAGCCTCGTCCATCGTTACCATTCTATTGTAAGAATTCTTGACACCAACAAACAGAAGCAACACCACTAAAGCAATGACAATTAAGGCGATTAATGACTTTTTCATACGTAAATAATTATTTTTTGTTCAACATTTCAAAGATGATCATTTCCTGGTGAAAATAACAATCAGTGCATCAATTTTCGCTGAGCATTCGGTCAATGCCGGTTTTTGACCGATGAAATACAGCTGTTCTTTCCCGGTCAAACTTCACTCCAAAAACTGAGGTGAAGCCCTGCGACCGAGCCATCAAGCACAAACACTTCAATTCCTTATTGAAATACAGGATTTTATCATCTTTCATTCACGCTCTTCACGGACCACCGCATGGAACATTTAGCTGCCATTCTGACAAAGAAACAAAACATAACAGCGCGTACTACCATGATTGACGGAGTTCATCGGGCGAATGCCAAAGGAACAAGGCTATAAAAAACAAGAAAAAGGGCAAGCCAACATGGGTTTCGAGTATTGCTTCCCCAAAATTGGATACAAACAACACTGTTAATAAAACGATCAGCAGAATATTTTTAAACTGGCGGTGAAAATAAATGGCATAGAAAAACATGAACAGAATAATTATCAGTCCAATCAAACCAAACTTTACCATGTAACTCAGGTATTGATTGTGAACATGGAAGCGAAATTCTTCTTTCAACTGGGTATCGATCTGTTCATAGGCATGGGCAAATTCAAGCTTGTAATTTCCGGTGCCTATACCCCAGAAATGATGCTGAATAATGTACCTGGCTGCTTTGATGTATTCAAAACGTTGTGACAATGACTGGTTATTGGGGTTTCCGGTATTCAGGTACTCATCAATTTCCCAAATGGTTTGATAAATCCTGGGATAAAGGGAATATCGACGGTCGTAAAAAATATGATTGGCAATACCCTTTTCAATATTTTGGACATCCTGTTCGCTGAGCGCCTTGACGCCTGCTGCATCTTTCTTCAATCCTTTGCTGGTCAGGTACCTGATGAGGGTATAATACACCTGGTAACCGGTGGCATCGCGATCGCTTAAACTCAACTGACTTCGCTGGGTCCAGGCCTCATCCAACTCTTCTTTACAAAGATACCAGTGAACGTAGTAACCGTTTTCTTTTTGCTTGTTGTCAAAGTCGAAAGCATATAAATGACCATTTTCGGTAGAAGGCACTTCCTTTGAAGGCACTGTATCTTTAATGGTATAAAAATCCATGATCACCATTCCTGCATAAGCAAAAGGAAGCAGGGTAAAACAAAAGGCCAGAATTATCAGGCCGGCCTTGTGCCATTGTACGCTGAGATGCCGCACAAACCAAATGAAAAAGATGATGGCCGCAAAATAAAAGGACAGGATTCCGATCAATGATTTTTGAAGGATCATAAAAGCCACTAACCAAAGGCTCCATCCCATGAGCAAAAACAGATTGATCTTATTGAATATCTGTGGCTTTCTGAATGCACCATAGAAAAGAATGAACACCGACATGATGATTTGGAAGGAAAAAGACACATGGGAAACATAGGAAGCCATCCTCACATCGGGGATCTGTAATTGCTCGAGATGAAACAGTTTATAAGTAGCAATGAAAGTTGAAATGGTCACAAAAATTACAAAAATAAGCATAAGCTGCCAGAATTGCCTGGCTTTTAGCTTTGCAGATAAGGCAACTCCCATGGGTACAATCACCCAGAAAACATTCTTTTTGAGTTCATACAAGCCGGTAGCTTGGTCCTTGCAAAAAAAGCAACCAATCAAATAAAACAGGTAGATTCCGCAAAGCGCCCACAATGCACCATCGGTGCTTAAAAG
>JAFGVJ010000105.1 GCA_016938055.1 Prolixibacteraceae bacterium | reverse complement strand
TGACCAGCTATGGAAATAACCTGGTGAAATACCGTAACTTGATATACCAGAATCAAAGTCAGGGCTACATATTTAAGCAAAGTCTTTCTCACACGATACAGAAACGATCAAAGCATTTTGAATGATCCAAAGGTAGTATAATACTCGGGAGTTCGTTTTTAAAGCAGAGATCCTTCTGTTTGGGGCAGGATGAAAAATATTGCAGAAAGTCAAATAAAATCGGTTCTTTTCAATATTTTTAGTTCGAAATCTAATTCATCTACACAATTGAACCCATTATGAACGATACCATCAAGGGGAGCGGCAGCGGTACTTCCCAGAATTATTTTCTTCCCATACTGATCATTGGTTCCCTGTTTTTCATTTTTGGTTTTGTCACCTGGCTAAACGGGATTTTGATTCCCTACCTTCAGATTGCCTGTGAGCTGACCAATTTTCAAGCCTTGTTGGTTGCTTTTGTGTTTTACATTTCGTACACCATCATGGCTTTGCCCTCGGCCTGGGTACTTCGGAAATCGGGTTTCAAAAATGGTATGATGATCGGATTGTGGGTCCTGGCAGTGGGAACTTTGTTGTTTGTTCCGGCAGCGCTGGCCCGGGCGTATGAACTTTTTTTGCTGGGACTATTTGTAATGGGTACAGGCCTTGCTTTGTTGCAAACAGCCGCCAACCCCTATGTAACGGTGATTGGACCGGAGGAGAGTGCCGCCCGCAGGATCAGCATACTGGGTATTTGCAATAAACTGGCAGGGGCCATCGCACCGCTTATTCTGGCCTATTATATTCTGAACGATGGCGATGCTTTTGTGAAAAGCTTGCAAAGCATGGACAACCCGGCTCGCTCACTGGCCCTCGACGGACTGGCCCAAAGGGTGATTCAGCCTTATATGGTGATGACGGGCGTTCTGATCCTGATGGGAATTGGCATCCGCTTGTCACCGCTACCCAGTGTCACCGAAGAAACAAATGCATCGGTATCCAATCCATCCGTAAACGGGAAAAATACAATATTTCAACATCCCAACCTGATTCTTGGTGCCCTGGCCCTGTTTTTTTACGTGGGCGCCGAGGTCATTGCCGGCGATACTATCATTCGATATGGTTTGTCGTTGGGTATCGGGATCGATACGGCCAAGGCTTTTACATCGTATACCATGATTTTTATGGTACTGGGCTATCTGCTGGGCATCGCCTTCATTCCAAAATATTTGTCGCAGCATGTTGCCCTGCAAATTTCAGCCATTTTGGGCCTTGTTTTTAGTGTGGGAATCATTCTCACCAACGGAATTTATTCGGTCATTTTTGTTGCTCTGCTCGGTCTGGCCAATGCCCTGGTCTGGCCAACCATCTGGCCCCTGGCACTGAAAGGTCTCGGTAAACTCATCAGTACCGGTTCGGCATTGCTGATCATGGCCATAGCCGGTGGAGCCATTCTGCCCCTGATCTGGGGGAAATTATCCGATATCTATCCGGTAAAACAAGCTTACTGGATATTGATCCCCCTTTACTTATTCATTCTTTTTTATTCAATTAAAGGCTTTGCCATGAAAAGCTGGCGGAAGTGATTTGGCCTGAGTTAAGCGTCAGTAGCAGAATTGTTTAAATGGTTGATGATGGTAAAGCTGAAGGTAGAACCTTTTCCGGGCACCGATTCTACATTGATATTGCCTCCCAGTAATGAACTGTAGTGTTTACAAATGGAAAGACCCAGGCCGATGCCTGAATTGAAATATGGGTGAGCTTCATCGGACTGTCTGAATCTTTCAAAGATGAGCTCCTGATCCTTGGGTTCAATACCTTTGCCGGTATCGCTCACATAAAATTCAATCAGTTGGTTGGTAATCATACGGTAATCAAACTTTATTTCTCCTGCTTTGGTGAATTTGAGCGCATTGTTGATCAGGTTGGTTAGAATTCTTTTCAGTTTGACCTCGTCGGTTTTGATCATCAGGGCCTGTCCCGAATATTCTTTTTCATAAATCAACTTGATTTGCTGACGTGGCGAAATGGTGACTTCCATCTCAACTTTCATATTGGTCATTAGCTGATGTATGTCGAAAACCGTTTCGTTGATGCTCACTTTTTGATGATCAATGGAAAGCAGTGCCATTAAATCGTTGATAATAGAAAGCATGTAGTGACTGTTGGTTTCGATGTATTTCACCGAAGTTTCCTTTTTCAGCTGGTCGATTGAAGGATCCTTTAAAAGCTGAGTAAATCCCAGAATACTGTTCACCGGTGTTTTGATGTCGTGTGAAAGGTTTTGCAAAAATTGGTTCTTGATTTCTTCCGATAAAAGGGCTTCATCATATTTTTTCTGATAATTGTTTTTGGCAAACCAACTGAAGAAGGCCACCAAAACCAGGAAGAAAAAATTCCCAACATATTGGTCAACCAGTTTGACTTCCCTCGATTGGTATTGCAGCATCAAATGCGGATATTCCCAATCGATGTAGAACAATACCATCAGGTTAAACAAGATGAAAGCGTTGATCAAAACCATGGTTCTTTGGTCCCAGATAAAACTTAAAAAAATCACCAGAATGATGAAAATACCCAGGATGGGTCCTTCCGATGCATAGTTGAAATACCAGCCGGCATTGGTCAAGCCAATGTACAGGATGGTAACTATGGGTTTTAAAATATCAAATCGGAATGTTTTACGGGAATACCAGAATGCAAACAGGGAAAAAAGACTAATGCCAAAAGATAAAACAATAACGATAGTATCCAATCCCAAAATGACATTGAGGATGCCGGAAATAAACATGATGACTGAGACAATCAGACAGGTTTGGAGGAATACCCTATTCTCAAAACTAATTTGTTCAACTTTCATATCACCGGGTAAGACGAAGTGTAAAGTACGAAATTGACTTTTGAAATCAAATAGCATTCACCCATAATTCATTCCGGGTCATCGTATATTTTACATCAATTTTGTTTACTTTTAACTGCACGAACAGCAATGATTTTACAAAAGCAAAGTTTATGGATGATTTGAGTTTTTCCGAAAAATCAGTTCTTTTGACTGAACTCTCCCCGTATGTATATGGCACTACCCGCTTAGGTGATGATAAAATTCCCTTTGATGATCGTGTCGAAATTGCCAAAGCAGCCATCGATACAGGTGTTTGGTTCCATACCAGCCACTGGTATGGAAATGCATTGGAGGTACTAAGCAAGGCTTTTGATGCCGATCGCTTAAAGGTGCCAAACCTGATTGTGAAATTAGGAGGGGAGTCCATCGATGAAATTGTCGGCGATATCAGAAAGAACACCGAATCACTTGGAATTGATCACATTGAATTGGGGCAATTGTGTTTGGGGGGGAATCTGGCTGAAGAGTTTGCCTCGGGGGGCAATTGCTATAAAGCACTGGAACAATTGAAATCCGAAGGCTATGTCAAGCGATTTGTGCTGGAAGTGTTTCCCTGGACGTCAGACATTGCCTATCGGGCACTTAAAGGTGGTTACACCCGGGGGATTGTTGATGGTACAATTTTTTACCTGAATCCACTCCAACGATTTGCTTCCAATCAGTTGTGGGATTTGTTGCACGAACTGAGTGAGCCTATCATTGCCATGCGTACGGTTGCCGGAGGTCCGGTTCACCGTTTACGCGATGAACCAGGCTTTGCCTGGAAAGAATATCTGCAGAAGAGGGCTTTTGAAATAGCTCCCATTTTTGAACGTACGGGAATCGAAACCTGGACAGAGTTTTGTGTCAGATTTGCCCACAGTTTTTCGCTGGTTCGGGCTACGGTTGGTTCAACTGCCAATGCCGAAAACCTGAATGAATTCCTGATGGCTGCCGAGAGTATTGAACCGCTGCCCTACGATATTGTGGATCAGATTGTGAAACTACACATGCGTTGGAGCGACGAGCTGGACATGAAAGCTGAACCCTGGAGCATGTAAGCAAATTGCTTCACTCTTTATCAAAAAGTGCGGCTGATGTTGAATCCAAAACGGATGTTGCCATCGATCCAACGGTCGGTTGTTTCAGCCACAAAACCCGCTTCGTAAATAGCCGATGCATTGGTCATGAACAGCTGGAATACATGGCCCCCGGTTTCTATGTCGAAACCCAACGACAAAGGATTCACCTTTTGTTGGGCTGTTTCGCCCGGCATCAATTGATAATATTCAAAGGTGAATGCTGCCCGTTTACTCACTTT
>JAFGVJ010000104.1 GCA_016938055.1 Prolixibacteraceae bacterium | reverse complement strand
TTTGTTCAGGTTCACCTTTGAATTGATGAGTGTTTTGATGCCAACACTGGCAATCATCCCGAACAGCAGCAACATGATCCCTCCCAGTACTGCCGAAGGGATGGTTTTCAACAATCCGCTAAGTTTACCAATCAGTGAAAAAAGGATGGCCGTGATGGCCGAGATCCGAAGGACCATAGGGTCGTACATTTTGGTGAGCGATACTGCTCCCGTCACCTCTGAGTAGGTGGTGTTAGGAACACTACCGAAGAAACCTGCCAGTGAAGTGGCAATTCCATCACCCAACATGGTACGGTGTAAGCCGGGATCTTTCACATAGTCTTTTTCGGCCACCGCGCTAATGGCATACATGTCGCCCACATGTTCAATCAGCGGGGCTACTGCAACCGGGAGCATGTATACAACAGCTTTCCAGCTCCATTCAGGGAAGGTGAAAGCCGGAAGGGAAATCCAACTGGCCTCCTGAATAGCGGTAAAATCAACCTTGCCCAATGCAATGGCCACCAAGTAACCAACAATGATCCCGACAAAAATCGGAATTAATTTGATGAGACCTTTGGTGTAGATTACCACCACAATGGCAGTTCCCAGTGCAACAACAGCCAGCAACCAGCTGGTTTGGGCCATATCAACACCGACCGAAGCCAGCGATAATCCAATGACCATGATCACAGGGCCGACCACCACCGATGGAAAAATTTTGTCAATAAAAGCCTTTCCCCGCCATTTGATGAGCGAAGAAACGACCATGTAAACAACACCTACCGCTACAATTCCGGAAAGCATTCCGGCATAACCAAAAAGCCTGGTGGCTTCGATGATGGGTGCGATGAAAGCAAAGCTGCTGCCCAGAAATACGGGAACTTTCCCCTTGGTGATGAGGTGAAAGATGAGCGTTCCAACCCCTGCCGACAAAAGAGCCAGGCTGGGCTCAATGCCAACAAGCAATGGAACCAGTACAGTTGCGCCAAAGGCAACAAACAGAAATTGAATACCGATGATGATTTTCTTCGGTGATAAGATGCCTGAGTTTTGATCCATAAGTTTCGTTTTAATTTGGGGGTTTAAAATAATACTTTGTTAAGTACCGGACAATTACTAAAAGCTATTTAAAAACACTCTTTATGCTTCTTTTTTTTGAAAAAAATAAACACCTTTAGCCTTACGATGTTATAGTCACAAAATTTTACAATCATTATGGCAGACAGACTTTCAGATCCCATTGGTCGTTTAATGGGATTGCGTTATAAATCACATCCCTGGCATGGGGTGCAAATTGGGGCCAACGCTCCCCGCGAAGTGGTAGCTTTCATCGAAATGGTTTCGACCGATACCGTGAAATACGAAATTGACAAGGAAAGCGGCTACCTGAAGCTCGATCGACCCCAGAAATATTCCAGTTTATTACCTGCCTTGTATGGATTCATCCCTCAAACCTTTTGCGGGAACCGTGTAGGTAAGTTCTGCTCCGAAATGATTAACCGCCCTGGCATTATTGGCGACGGCGATCCCATTGACATTGTGGTCTTGACCGAAAAAACCATTGCTCATGGCGACATTTTGGTGGATGCCAAACCCATCGGGGGCTTCAGGATGATTGACGGCAAAGAAGCAGATGACAAAATTATCGCGGTGATGCGCAACGATGTGGTTTATGGCAATTACGAAGATGTTTCAGAACTCCCCGAAATAGTAGTAAAGAGGCTCAAACATTATTTTTTGACCTACAAGGATTTGCCCGGAACAGCTATGCTGGCTGAAATTCCTGATACCTATGGTGCCGAAGAAGCCCAAAAGGTCATTGGCCTGTCGATGGAAGATTACAGCGACCGTTTCGATAACCTTGGATCACTCTTGTACGGGAAATAGTTCCAATGCTTTGATTATTTTTGCCGCATGAACAAAAATGAATTGATGACCCGTGCTCTCCAATTGGCTGCTGAAAATGTAGCCCGCAAGGGAGGACCCTTTGGTGCAATCATCGTGAAAGATGGAAAAATTGTGGGCGAAGGGGTCAACCAGGTGCCTGTAATCAACGATCCAACTGCCCATGCCGAAGTTCAGGCCATTCGCGATGCCTGTAAAAATTTGAACACCTTTCGGCTCGAAGGATGCGAAATTTATACCTCGTGCGAGCCCTGCCCCATGTGCTTTTCGTCCATCTACTGGGCGCACATCGACAAGGTTTATTATGCCGCCAATCACGAGGATGCCGATCGTGCCGGTTTCGACGATGGTTTCATTTATAAGGAATTGCGCGTTGAAATGCATGAACGAAAAATACCCTTCGAAGCCCTTCAACACGATTTGAAATTGTTGCCTTTCGAAAAGTGGAACGACCTTGATGATAAAATTCAGTATTGATACCGGGAAATTGATGAAGCATCACTGTTTATAAATTTTCGGCACAACACTCATCGTTTTAATTCTTTCTCATTGCCTGCAAAATTGAAACGACTTAACACAAAATTTTTTCAGCGCGATGTGCTGGAGGTAGCTCCGCAACTCATCGGGAAAACCCTTGTCAGGCAGTTTGCCCATGGACAGCATGTACGTTTCATGATTACTGAAACCGAAGCCTATCGTGGCGAAGAAGATTTGGCCTGCCATGCTGCCAAAGGCCGAACGTCCCGCACCGAGGTGATGTACCATCGGGGTGGAAAAATCTACGTGTACCTGATCTATGGACAATACTGGCTGCTCAATTTTGTAACGGGCGAAGCTGACTTTCCGGCTGCGGTGTTGATCCGAAGCTTAGAAAATATCACCGGACCCGGCAGGGTGGGGCGGGCACTCCAACTTAACCGCACGTTTTATGGCGAAGACCTGACACTTTCTGACCGAATTTGGGTGGAAGACGATGGGTATTTGCCTGAAATTGAAACATCGGCCCGCATAGGGGTAGATTATGCCGGTGATTGGGCAAGCTTGCCCTGGCGTTTTAGTCTCAGAAAATGAGGATCAGCACTTCGCTTTCTCGCTTGTTTTCACATTCTTTAAGAAACTATTTGATCCTTTCATCCGTTTGAAATGTTATTTTTGTTGCTTCGCTTAAAAATAGAATAAAATGAGAATTAGAAGGAAACCGGCAATAATCGTCCTGACCCTGGCCCTGGTGGCTAGCATTACCCTGGGTTTGAACAACATCGACAATAAGAATTTTGAGATTGCCAAGAACCTGGACATCTATTATTCCTTGTTCCGTGAGCTCAACACCTTTTACGTTGATGAGGTAGATCCGGGAGTACTGGTGAAATCCAGTATCGATGATATGTTGAGCACACTCGATCCCTATACCACTTTCATTCCTGAAAGCGACATTGAAGATTATCGGTTTATGACCACCGGAGAATACGGTGGCATCGGTGCACTCATTGCCAAACATGGTGAGAAGATTGTTGTTTCGGAACCCTACGAAGGTTTTCCTGCTCAGAAAGCCGGTTTAATGGCCGGCGATGAATTCCTTGAAGTAGCAGGAAAGAAGATTGAAAACATGAATACCGAAGATGTAAGCAACTTACTCAAAGGTTCTGCTGGTCAACCTGTACTGGTGAAAGTTTCCCGTTTTGGGGAGAAAAAGCCCCTGGAATTCAACATTGTTCGTGACAAAATAGCCATCGATCCCATTGGCCTTTCAACCATGCTCGATGCCGAAACAGGTTATATTCAATTGAGTAGTTTTACCAAGGATTGTTCCGAAAAAGTAAAAAAAGCATTTCTTGAGCTGAAGGACGTTCATGGTGCCAAAAAAATGGTGATCGACCTGCGTGGAAACCCGGGTGGTTTGCTCATGGAATCGGTGAACCTTTGCAACCTGTTTATCGACAAGGATAACGAAGTGGTCAGCACCAAAGGAAAAGTTTCCCAGCGAGACATGGTGTACAAAACCACCCAAAACCCGGTAGATACCCTGATGCCCCTGGTGGTGCTGGTCAACCGTGGCTCGGCTTCAGCATCGGAAATTGTTTCGGGAACCATGCAGGACCTCGACCGGGGTGTAGTGGTAGGAACCCGTACTTTTGGAAAAGGGCTGGTGCAAACAACCCGTGACTTAAGCTACAACGCCAAATTGAAGGTCACCACCGCTAAATATTATACACCCAGCGGACGCTGCATCCAGGCCCTCGATTATACCCATCGCAACGAGGATGGCAGCGTGGGGCACATCCCCGATTCACTCATCACTGAATTTGCTACCCGGAATGGCCGGAAAGTCTACGACGGAGGAGGCATTGCACCCGATGTCACTGTTGAAAGTGAAACCTTGAGCAATTTGACCATAAGCTTGTTACAGCAGTTTAAAATATTTGACTTTGCGACAAAGTTCAAGGCTGAACATCCTTCAATCGCTGCCCCACGTGAATTCACCATAAGCGATGACATTTACCAGGCTTTCATCGATTATGTCGAAAGCAGTGACTTTAGCTATACCTCACGTACCCAGAAATTACTGGATGAACTCAAAACCCTGGCCGAAGAAGAAAAGTACCTTGAATTGGCCGGCGATGCTTTCGAAACCCTGGAGAAAAACCTTGAGTTGGATCTCGATCGCGACCTCAAACTGATGCGCGAAGAGATTGCCATGATCCTGAAAAGTGAGCTGATGTCTCGTTATTATTATCAGAAAGGAAGTTCAGAAGCTTCCATTAGTGATGACAGGACCATTACCAGGGCACTGGAAATTTTGAATAATCCGGCTGAATATCACGCCATTTTGAATCCTTAAGCTACCGATCTATTGGCTGTTTGATACTTGTAAGGTGAACTCTTCGCTTCACCGGTAATTTAAGTGCATTGGCGGGTTTGCTGCATGCACTGTAACAATCCGCGTTTACTTTCGTCATAGCTTTGAAAACACCAAGTTTATCAACCTAAAAATTTATTTATAGCTATGAAACGATTGTTATCCTTCGTGATCCTGCTGATGGCCGTGATGATTTCCCCTGCCTTGCAGGCACAAAACTGGTTCAAATCAGTTAGTGGAAACGGTAAAGTGACCAAAGAAGTAAGAAATGTGGCCTCGTTCGATGCCGTTAAAGCAAGTGCAGGTGTCAATGTTTACCTTTTCCAGGGCAGTGAAGAAAAAATTGTGGTGGAAACCGACGAGAACCTCCAGGAATGCCTCCGCGTCGAAGTGGATGGATCTATCCTGAAATGTTATGCCGATTGCAGCATCCGCAATGCTTCCAAACTCAACGTGTATGTGAATTACCGAAATTTGAACAGCATCAAAGCCTCATCGGGTGCCGATGTTTTTGGTGAAACTTTGCTCGAAACCAAGCATCTGGACGTAAGTTCAGAAAGTGGTGCCGATGTGAAGCTGGAAGTAAAAGCCGGCAGCATAAATGCCAATGCCAGCAGTGGTGCCGATATTGTACTGAAAGGAACAGCCGAATTTTTTGAAGGTGATGCCAGCAGTGGTGCCGATATCAATGCCATTGACCTGGAAGTCAAATCGTGCAAAGCCAATGCCTCCAGTGCCGGTGACATCCAAATTACCGTAACAGAAAAAATTGATGCCAATGCCAGCAGCGGTGGCGATGTGGTGTATTACGGCCGCCCCGACATTGAACACACCAGCGAATCGAGCGGTGGCGATGTGAAACGGCGCTAACTTCACCAATTTCGAAGAGCCATAAAGCACTCAGCATAGATTGGGGCTGAAAACCCTTCAAGCCCACATCAACGAAAAGCAAAAGATCAGTGGAAATTCAACCACTGATCTTTTTATTTAAATAGTTGGATAATGATCTATGATTCCAGTTTTTATGACTTTTTTTCATACTTTTGAATCTCATTTTACCGAATCGTTAAGACGCTTGAAAGCCGGGTCAAAAAGATGGGAAATTTCGGATTTCAGCTAATTTTGTTCACCCGAAAAGAGAGTGCGATATATTTACACATAAAAAAATTACACGAATGAAAGTAACAGTAGTAGGTGCCGGAAATGTTGGTGCAACTTGTGCCCAGGTGATTGCCGAAAAAGGCATTGTAAAGGAAGTGGTTTTACTGGACATTAAGGATGGTTTGGCCGAAGGCAAATCGTTGGATTTGTGGCAAACTGCCCCCATTAATTATTACGATACCCGCATTACAGGTTCAACAAACGATTATGCAAAAACTGCCGGATCGGAAGTAGTGGTCATTACCTCGGGGCTGCCCCGCAAACCCGGGATGAGCCGCGACGATTTAATTTCGATCAATGCCGGAATTGTGAAAACGGTAACCGAGAACATTGTTGCCCATTCGCCTGCAGCCAAAATCATCATTGTTTCCAACCCGCTCGACGTGATGAGCTACTGTGCTTACCTGGCTGCCAACAAGCCCAAGACCGAAGTATTCGGGATGGCTGGCATTCTCGATACCGCCCGCTACCGTGCCTTCCTGGCCGAAGCACTCGACGTGAACCCGAAAGACATCCAGGCTTTGCTGATGGGTGGACACGGCGATACCATGGTACCGCTGCCACGTTACACCACCGTATCGGGGATTCCTGTAACTGAATTGATCGATGCCGACAAGCTGGACGCCATCATCGACCGTACCAAAAAAGGCGGCGGCGAACTGGTGAACCTGATGGGTACCTCGGCCTGGTATGCCCCGGGTGCTGC
>JAFGVJ010000103.1 GCA_016938055.1 Prolixibacteraceae bacterium | reverse complement strand
AAACCGGTCATTGGCGTGCCTACCAGCATTGGCTACGGGGCAAATTTCCAGGGACTATCGGCTTTGCTTTCCATGCTGAACAGCTGTGCCAGCGGCGTTTCTGTGGTCAACATCGATAATGGCTTCGGTGCAGCCTGCCAGGCCTCTCTCATCAACCATTTAGTGTAAATACATCATGAACGAATTACAATTGTTGTTGCTCTCAGCAGTATCACTCGGTTTCATCCATACCTTGCTGGGACCCGATCATTATTTACCTTTTATCGTTTTAAGCAGGGCAAGAAAATGGTCGCAAGCCAAAACACTGTGGATCACTTTTATTTCAGGAGTTGGACACGTACTGGGATCGGTGGTTCTGGGTATTGCCGGTATTGCCATGGGCATCAGTCTGAATAAACTGGAAAACATTGAAGCCAATCGTGGCGAGTTGGTGGGCTGGCTGCTCATCGCCTTTGGTTTGGGCTATACCGTTTACGGGGTGGTGAAGTTCATCAAAAAAGGCGGACACACACATCTCCCTTCATTTTTGGTTCCCAGAAAAATTAAACAATTGCAACATCTTCCCGAAAGCGAGGAAGAACATCGAAAGAAAGACACGTCAAATTTAACTCCCTGGATACTGTTTCTGATTTTTGTTTTCGGTCCTTGTGAAGTATTGATTCCCTTACTCATTTTTCCGGCAGCTGAATACAACGCCATGGGCATCGCCCTGGTGAGTCTGGTATTTGGCCTGGCTACCATCTTAACCATGCTTGCCGTTGTGTTCATCGGCTATAAGGGAACCTCTCTGCTCCGTTTCAAAAAAGGGGAAAGATATTGGCACATGATTGCTGGTTTGATCATACTTTTTGCCGGAATTGGCATGCAGTTTATGGGTTGGTAATTTGTTTCCCCACAGAAAAAAGGTGCTCATAAAAACCAACAGGCACCTGCTTTGTTATTGCTTGCTGAATGTACAAAACCATGAATTTTCAACACATCAGGCCTGTAATCCATCAAATGGAATACCGAAGGTTTGGAAAAACCGAAAAACAAGTCAGCGTCATTACCCTGGGAGGCATGCGCTTTACCCAGGCAGGTCATGGTCCCCGGCATGAGCTTCCCAAAGCTACCATCGAACAGTGCCGCGATACGGTCATCAAGGCTTTCGACCAGGGCATCAACCTCATCGAAACAGCCTACGGATACAATCGCAGTGAAAGTGTTTATGGGCATGTCCTGAACGATGAGCTGAAGATCAAGCGTGAACGCTATTTCCTGATGACCAAGGGAAATTCAAAAACAGCTGCTCAAATGAGAGCACTGGTTGAAGAACAACTAAAAACCCTGAAAACCGATTATTTCGATTTTTACGCCTGGCACGGGATCAACAACCAAAGCTTATTAGAACAAGCCTGTGCACCTGGTGGCCCGGTTGAAGAATTGCTGAAAATGAAAGAAGAAGGCCTCATCCACCACGTTGGCTTCAGCACCCACGCCCCGGTTGAAATCATAGAAAAAGCCATCGAAACCAACTTGTTCGATTTTGTCAACCTGCATTATTACTACTTCTTTCAGCGCAACATCAGCGCCATCGAAAAAGCTCAGGCCAGGGACATGGGGGTATTCATCATCTCCCCCAACGACAAGGGCGGCCAGCTTTTCAATCCACCCGAACAACTCGTAGCGTTGACACAACCCTTGCATCCGCTTCAGTGGAACGCCCGTTTCTGCCTGAGCCACCCTGGTGTGCATACCCTGTCGTTTGGACTGCCGGTCACCGCTTCCTTCGACCAGCTGAACGGGATTTTTCCTGCCCCATCACCGCTTTCAGCTCAGGATGCGACCATCAAAGACCTGCTTGACCAACAACTGGAGCGCGATCCCTATGCAAAATTTGATGCTTACTGCATGCAAAACGATCCTTCGGGCATCAATATCCCCGAAGTGTTGCGTTTCAGAAAACTTTGGAAATGCTATGGCATGTTGGATTTTGGACGATACCGTTACAACATGCTCGAAGAAAAAGGACACTGGTTCCCGGGCTATTTTTCCACCGATGAACGAATCGCTCAAATCGATGCAAGTACTTGTCCCGAAAACATCCCCCTTGCCGATTTGCTCCGGGAAACACATCAGGCTTTATTCATACCGAAAAATAAAGAATAACTGACCTTCTCGACTTTAAATTAGCACATGAATGTTCACTTCACGTTAACAGAATATTTATTCAACTTTTTCTAATTTTGAATTGAACTTTTCATACTTTGATTAGTCAAACATTTTTTAAAATTCTACTAGCTTATAAATACAGATTCAATGACTGCAGCTCCAAAAAAATTGATAAGGATTGGCACAACCATTCTGTTGATTGTTGTCCTTTTGGGTATCGTACTTTACCCCAAATTAGAACCACTTTTTAAGTCATCAGAAGGTCCCGCTCAGGGAATGCAAGCCAGAGGAGGTGGAATGCAGGGTGGAGGCCAAGCGCTCATGGCCAGTGGTTACCTGATTCTTCCCACCAGCATGAGTGAACTCATCTACAGTACCGGCTCGCTGATCCCCGATGAAGAAGTTGACTTGGCTTTTGAAACAGCGGGAAAAGTGATCGGGATTTATTTCAATGAGGGTACTCGGGTGAAAAAGGGTGAATTGCTGGCAAAAATCAACGACCGCCCCCTACAGGCACAGTTGCTGAAACTGAAAGCACAACTGAAGCTGAGCAAGGAAAGGGAATTCCGCCAGCGACAATTGTTGGAACGTGATGCCATCAGCCAGGAAAGCTACGATCAGGCATCCACCGAAATGCAGTCACTCGAGGCCGATATTCAGCTGATTGAAGCCCGTATTTCAGAAACCGAACTGAGGGCTCCCTTCGATGGCATTGTTGGTTTGCGCATGATCAGCGAAGGCGCCTTTGCCACCACCCAAACAAAAATTGTACGACTGGTAAAAATCAGTCCCTTGAAAATAGAATTTTCATTTCCCGAGCGTTATGCCGGCGAAGTGAAACCAGGCTATCCCATTTCCTTTGCCTTGGATGGCTACGATAAGAGCTTTGATGCCCTGGTATATGCAGTGGATCCGAAAGTGGATATGGCAACCAGAACCATTACTGCCCGTGCACTTTATGCCAATTCCAACGAGGAACTCAAACCCGGACGTTTTGCCAGTGTAAAGGCCTTGCTATCGCAAATCGATAATACAGTATCGGTTCCAACGCAAGCCATTATCCCCGAAATGTCGGGCGAGAAAGTCTTTGTTTATAAAGGAGGAAAAGCAAAGGAAGTCAAAGTCACACTTGGACTTCGAACCGAATCACATGTCCAAATCCGTTCCGGACTCAGCTTTGGCGACACCCTCTTAACCACAGCCATTTTGCAGTTAAGAAATGGCATTCCGGTTCAGCTCGATACCCTGGTTGTTCCACCATCATCAGAAAACATTGAACCATGAGTTTATCATCTGTCAGCATAAAAAGGCCGGTATTGGCGACTGTTT